>CAYVKQ010000037.1:15694-16064 GCA_964451945.1 uncultured Lentisphaerales bacterium | reverse complement strand
CACTACATCGACCACCCCGACTGCACGATCGACGACCTGATGCAGTTCATCAAGGGCCCCGACTTCCCCACGGCGGCGACGATCTGCGGCACGCGTCCGGTCGAGGCGATGTACAAGCTGGGACGCGGCCAGATGACGGTCCGCGGCGTGGCCGAAATCATCGAAGAGCGCAACCGCGACGTGATCATCGTCAGCGAGCTGCCCTACATCGTCAACAAGGCCACCCTGATCGAGACGATCGCCAACCTCGTCAACAACAAGGTGATCGAGGGGATCTCCGACATCCGCGACGAAAGCTCGAGCGAGGGGATCCGCATCGTCATCGAGCTCAAGCGCGGCGCCATGGGGCAGGTGGTGCTGAACAACCTCT
>CAYVKQ010000037.1:13370-15684 GCA_964451945.1 uncultured Lentisphaerales bacterium | reverse complement strand
AGGTGATGACGCTCAAGGAGCTGATCCGCTGCCACGTCGACCACCGCTTCGAGGTGATCACCCGCCGCACCCGTTTCGAGCTGGCCAAAGCCGAGGCCCGCAAGCACATCCTGGAGGGGCTGCTCAAGGCGCTCGACAATCTCGACGAGGTCGTCCGCGCCATCCGCGAATCGAAGAACCGCGACGAGGCGCGCCGCCGCCTGATCGAGCGGTTCGGCTTCAGCGAGAAGCAGGCCGACGCCATCCTCGAGATGCGCCTCTACCAGCTCACCGGCCTCGAACGCGAAAAAGTGGAAGCCGAATTCAACCAGATCCGCGAACGGATCGCCTACCTGCAGGGGTTGCTGGCCGACGCGGCCAAGATCTACGACCTGATCAAGGCCGACCTGGCGGTGCTGCGCCAGAAATACGGCGACGAGCGCCGCACCCGCCTGGTGCCGATGGAGAACGAGGTCAACATCGAGGATCTGATCGCCGACGAACCGTGCGTGGTGACCCTGAGCCACCGCGGCTACATCAAGCGGGTGCCGCTCGACACCTACCGCGAACAGCGACGCGGCGGCCGCGGCGTCACCGGCGTCACCACGCGCGAGGAGGATTTCGTCGAGACGCTCTTCGTCGCCGAGACGCACGACACGCTCATGTTCTTCACCAGCCTGGGACGCGTCTACGCCGAACGGGCCTTCGAAATTCCCGAGGCGTCGCGCACCTCGCCCGGACGGGCGATCGTCAACCTCCTCGAACTGCGCGAGGGCGAACAGGTCGCCGCCATGCTGCGCATCCGTGAATTCCGCGAAGACCAGAATGTGATCTTCGCCACGGAGAAGGGGACGGTGAAGAAGACGGTCCTCGCCGACTACCGGAATGTCCGGCGTTCGGGAATCATCGCCATCGCCCTGGAGGAGGGCGACAGCCTGATCCAGGTGCGGCTGACCAGCGGCGGCGACGACGTGATCCTGGCGACGCGCGCGGGCACGGTCATCCGCTTCCCCGAGCGCGAAGTGCGCGCGACCGGCCGCAGCGCCATCGGTGTCCGCGGCATCGCCCTGGAAAGCGGCGACGTGGTCTGCGCCTGCGACGTGGTCGACCCCGAAGCCACTTTCCTCCTCGCCTGCGGGAATGGCTACGGCAAGCGGACGCCCTTCGACGATTTCCGCGTGACCCACCGCGGCGGCAAGGGGATCATCGGCATCCACGCGAGCGAGCGCAACGGCGCAGTCGTCGCCGCCCACGCGGTGCGCGACGGCGAATCGCTGGTGATGGTCACGGCCAACGGTATGATGGTCCGCTCGCCGGTCGACCAGGTGCGCCTCTGCGGCCGCAACGCCCAGGGGGTCCGCCTGATCAGCCTCGAGGCCGAGGACAAGCTGGTCTCCGCCAGCGTCGCCCCCGCCGAAGGCGAAGAGGTCGCGGCGCCCCCGGCAGCCGGGGCAGCCGCCATGGAGACGGCCGGCGCCGATGCCCCGGAAGCGGAGCAGGTCCCGGCGGAGGGTACGGAGAACGGAATCGGTTAGTAGAGGCTCTTGCAAAACCCCTCGTGGCATGAGCGTCCCGCCCATGAAACACGGGCAAGATGCCCGTGCCACACCTGCAAGAAAAGGGTGTTGCAGTAGCCTCAAAAGTGGATGTGCCCCATGCAGACGAGGCTTTGGGCATGGCTCCGGCTCCTCACAAAACTGCGAAAATGATTTCGCTTTTCGCAGTTCCGCAAAACGGCGCCCCCCGTCGCACGGGCGGGAATGGCGGGGTTTACCTTGCTTCCAGCGGTATGGCACCCATTCTGCTAGACATTTAGCGTGTCCGACACTCCGCTCAAGCCCAATCGTCTTCGCCCGGTCATCCGCGCGCCTGCGGCAGACGCCTCCGCGCGCGGCAAGACGTGGATGATTTTCGAGCGGGTGCCGGAGGCGCGCTGCCGGCAGTGCGACGCGGTCGTGCCGGTGGGTGATGCCCAACCGCTCTCTTCCATCCCCTGCCCCGCCTGCGGCAAAAAGGTGCTGGTGCCGGGACGGGTGGGTGGATTTCTTCTCTACGCGCATATCGGCGAAGGGGAGATGGGGACCATCTACCGCGCGACCGACGAGTCGCTCAAGCGGGACGTGGCCGTCAAGCTGGTGCGCGTCTGCCGTGCCGACGACCCCGTGTCGATCGAGCGCCTGCGCCAGGAGGCCCGCGCCGCGGGCAAGGTGAACCACCCCCGGGTCGCCCAGGTCTACGCGCTCAATTTCTCCAACGGCCACCCCTACCTGGTGATGGAGCTGGTCGCCGGCGAAGACCTGGCGCAGAAACTGGCGGACGGCGGCGCGCTGGGCGA
>CAYVKQ010000037.1:0-13270 GCA_964451945.1 uncultured Lentisphaerales bacterium | reverse complement strand
AACGCCCTGATCCTCCAGGGAACGGGTGTCGACATGTGGCGTGGCTTCGATCGCTGCCGCTTCGGTCGGACCGTGGTCACGGGGCGCTATGCGATCTCGGCGCGGGTGGTCTCCATCGCCGACACCCACGCGCTGGCCCTCTCGGGCATCCTGCTCAAGGCGGAGGACATCAGGCGGGAAGACGGTTTGTTTTTCGGCTTCCTGGGAAACGGCGAACTGGCGCTGCAGATCCGGCTGCCCGGCAACCGTACGACGGTCGTCCGGCGCTCCGCGAGCCCGGTGGCGCGACCCGCCTGGCTGATGGTCGTGCGCCACGGCGACACGTTCGAGGCGTGCGTCTCCGGCGACGGCGACGCGTGGCTCCCCTTCGCCGCGTGCGAGATGCCGCTGCCGCCGCGGAACAGCGTCGGCTTCGCCGTCTCGGCGAACAGCCGGGAGGCGCTGGCCACGGCCAAGTTCGCCGACATCCGCCTCCGCCTACCCGGGACGACGCCTGCGCGTTGAGCGTGCTTGGTCCGACGACGGAATCCGGTCTCCGAGCGACCGGGCGACGGAAATGTCTGTTTTTGCGCTTGCGCCACCGCGGCACCAGTGTTACTATCAATAGGAACGCTGCACTTCCGAAGGCACTCATTCAACCCGTGCAGCGCGTGGAGGAACGAGCGATGCGTGAACCAACCAAGATCCTGTTGTCCGAAAAAGAACTGCCGCGCCAGTGGTACAACATCCAGGCCGACCTCGCCCATCCCCTTCCCCCGCCCGTGGGCAAGGATGGCACGCCCATCGGCCCCGACGCGCTGGCGCCCGTCTTCCCCATGAACCTGATCGAGCAGGAGATGAGCACCGAGCGCTGGATCGACATCCCCGAAGAGGTGCGCGAGGTGCTGAGCCTGTGGCGTCCCTCGCCGCTCTACCGCGCGCGGCGCCTGGAGAAAGCGCTGGGGACCCCCTGCAAAATCTACTACAAGTACGAGGGGGGCTCGCCCGCCGGCAGCCACAAGCCGAACACCGCGATCGCGCAGGCCTACTACAACCGCGCCTTCGGCATCAAGCGGCTGACGACCGAGACCGGCGCCGGGCAGTGGGGCAGCGCCCTCGCCTTCGCCTGCCAGTTGATGGGACTCGAATGCAAGGTGTTCATGGTGCGGATCAGCTTCGACCAGAAACCGTTCCGCAAGATGATGATGCAGACCTGGGGCGCGGAGTGCGTCGCCAGCCCGAGCACCGAGACGCAGGCCGGCCGCGACATCCTCGCCCGGTTCCCCGACACCCCCGGCAGCCTCGGCATCGCCATCAGCGAGGCGATCGAGCAGGCGGTGCAGCGTTCCGACACCCGCTACGCCCTCGGCAGCGTCCTCAACCACGTGATGCTCCACCAGACGGTCATCGGCCTGGAAACCAAAAAGCAGTTTGACAAGATCGGCGCCTACCCCGACATCGTGATCGGCTGCGCCGGCGGCGGCTCGAACTTCGCCGGCCTCGCCTTCCCCTTCCTCGCCGACAAGTCCGCCGGCAAAGAGGTGCGCATCATCGCCACCGAACCCTCCGCCTGCCCCACGCTGACGCGCGGCCCGTTCGTCTACGACTCGGGCGACGTCGCCATGATGACGCCGCTGCTCGCGATGTACAGCCTGGGACATACCTTTGTTCCGCCGGCGATCCATGCGGGCGGTCTGCGCTACCACGGCATGGCGCCCCTGGTGAGCCATGTCCTGCGCGAGGGGCTGATCGAGGCAATGGCCGTCGACCAGTTGGAGTGCTACAAGGCGGCGGTCCTGTTCGCCCGCACCGAAGGGTTTATCCCCGCGCCCGAAACGGCCCATGCCATCGCCGCCACCCTGCGCGAGGCCGCACGGGCCAAGGAGGAGGGCAAGGAGAAGACCATCGTCATGAACTGGTCGGGACACGGGCTGATGGATCTCTCCGGCTATCAGGCCTACTTCGAGGGACGGCTCGCGGACGTTCCCCTGCCCGAGGAGATGCTGCAGCGGTCGCTCGCGTCGCTGGAAGGGCTGCCCAAGCCGCCGGCGCTGCAAGGGTGACGCCGCGCGTCGTCAGGCGTCGGCAAACAGCATTGGCGAGGAGCGGGTGTCCTCGGCCAGCCGGTCGCCGAGCGCCGCGCGCACCTCGGGCAGATCGAATGCCGCCAGAACGCCACGCGGGAAGTTGACCGCCGGCCAGAAGGTGTAGGGCGCCGACGCCAGGGCGAGAAAACTCTCGGGCGCCTCGCGGCTGGCCACGCTGGCGATATCCGGGTCCAGCGCCGCGGCCAGCAGCGCCAGCACCGCCCCTTGCCTGCGGCCGGCCAGACGCACGGTCTGCGCGCCTTCGCGCCGCAGCAGCCTCACCGCGGCCAGCACGTCGCGCAGCCGGTCGCCGAGCAGCGACTCGCCGTAGAGAACGGCGTGGCCGGCGGCCATGTAGTCGTGCCCATAGAGCGTGTCCATGTCGTCGGGGCTGTAAAGCGCCTCGCCGAGCCCGCGCACATCGAGCGTCCAGAACGCCTCCTCCCCCGCCATCGTTCCGGGCCGTTCCAGTTCGCGCAGGCTGTCGCTGCTGGGCAGGTAGAGGGTTGCGCACGGCTCGGCGTTCAAGCGGTAGGGCGTGCCGCCGCGGCAGACGTGGCGCAAGACGCAGCAAAGTCCCGGCTCCGTCTCGATCAGGAAGCGATGGACGTGCTGGCCGGTGGCGGCGCGGCTCTCGTTGATTCCGAACAGCCGCCGGTGGTGCGGCACGGCGATCGTCCCGGGCACCCCGAGCGCGCGGCGGATCGCGGCCGCCAGCGCCGGCGGCGGGAGCGGCCTGCGTCTGGCGGCAATGACGCGGGCGCGCGCGGCGACCAGCTCCGGCATGGGGCGGCTGCCGGCATGGCCGACGTCGCCATCGGGCGTCGCCTGCAGGGCGCGCTCCTCCGGCGGCGGCAACGGACGCAGCGGCGCGGGCGCGGACTTTCCGAAGACGCGGTTGAAAAAGGCCAGCATGGCGAGCTGGCTCGCCTCGCTGTAGGCATGGGTGCCGGTGTCCAGCAGCAGCCGGCAGGTGTCGGCGCCGCCGCCGAGGACGCCGTGCAGGCGGCTGAGCTCGTCGTAGCCGCTCCGCAGCCCGCGGTCGTCGAAGAAATCATGCTCCTGGCCCAGCAGCAGTGTCGGTTCGCCGGCACGGACGAGGAAGAAGTCGATCTTGTCGAGCCCCGCGGCAAGGAACCCGGGCGGGTACTGTTCCTCGTCGGCGGGCATGCCGTTCTCGATGTCGTTCAGATAGCTGGTGCACCAGCACGACGAGGCGACGGCGCGGAAACGCGGCTCCATGGACCACAGGTAGGCGCTGAGGGTGCCGCCGCCCGATTGCCCGGTGACGGCCAGCCGCGACGCGTCCACCTCGGGCCTGCCGGCCAGATAGTCGGCGGCGCGCAGACCGTCCCACAGCCGCCACGCCCCCAGCCAGTCGCCGCAGGCGTGGAGCTGCCGGCCGATGACGTTGTGGCCGTCGCAGGGGTTGCGGCGCGAGAGGCGGCCGCCCGTGTCGACATGGCTGTAGAGGTCGCGTTCGCCCTGGTTGACCGGATCGTAGATCAGAACCGCGTACCCTTCGCGGACCAGGCGGACACAGGCGTCGGCATAGAGGGGGTAGGCTTTGCCGACGGCGCTGTGGCCGCAGGGGAAGAGCACGCCGGGCACGGGCGCCGCCGCGTCGGCGGGGAGATAGAGATTGGCCGTGACCAGGAACCGCGGCCGGCTCTCGAAGGTGACATGCTCGATGCGATAGCCGGCCGCTTCGGTCACCCGCCACGTGCGGGGGTTGAGCGGCGTCCGCGGCGGCAGGCGGCCGAACGCCGCGGCGAGAGCCTTGCGCACCCGCCGCTGATACCGCTCCGCCTCCCCGGGGGTGCGGACCGCCGCGATGCGCCTGGCGCGGATACGGTATGTTTCGCGCATGCGGCGGATGAAATGCTCTTCCAGCGGCAAGGGGGGCGGGCGAACAGCCATGGCGACTCCTTCAGTATGACGATTTCATGGTGACGCAATTCCTCCCCTCCGTCAAATAGTTTTGCGAGGCTCTTGCATTACCGGAGACACGGCGCTACAGTCTTCTTGCTTTCACCCTGGGAGAGATCATGGCACATTCTCTGACCCTCCACGTGTCAACCGGGAAACCGGCAGTCGTCCCCCGCCCCACAAAAAAGAAAAACCAATGAACCTTGTGTCAAAACCTGTTTCCGAAGCCGTTCAGAAAGCTGTCATCTACCAGCTTTTTCTGCGCCCGTTCACGCCGGAAGGGACGCTGGCGTCCGCCGCGCGGATGCTGCCGCACCTCGCCGAGACCGGCGTGGACATCGTCTACCTCTGCCCGACGATGCTGGCCGACGACGACCCCCGCCCCGAGTTCTGGAGCCCGCGCCAGAACGCAAGCGGTCTTGGCAACCCGTGCAATCCCTACCGGGTCAAGGACTACTTTCAGACGGATCCCGAGTATGGAACGAACGAAGACCTGCGCGCCTTCGTCGACGCCGCCCACCGACTCGGCATGAAGGTCCTTCTCGACCTGGTCTACTTCCACTGCGGCCCGCAGGCGGTGTTCCTCCAGGACCACCCCGGCTTTGTCAGGCACAACCCGGACGGCTCCGTCAAGCACGGCATGTGGCACTTTCCCGAGCTCAACTTCGAAAATCCGGAACTGCGCGAATACCTGTGGGAAAACATGGTGTTCTGGATCCGGACGTGCGGCGTCGACGGCTACCGCACCGATGTGGAGGGAGCCGTGCCGACCGACTTCTGGGAGGAGGGGCGCCGACGGATGGAGGCGGTCAAGCCGGAGGTCGTCATGCTGGCCGAAAGCGAGAATCCCAAAGCCGTGGCCGCGGCCCATGACCTGAGCTACGCGTTCGCCTGGTCCACATGCCTGAAACAGGTTTTCCTCGATGGCGAACCGGCCGGCCGGATCAGGGCATGCTGGGAGGAGATGCACGCGCGGATGCCGCAGGGAACCCGTTTTATCCGCTGCACCGAAAACCACGACATCGCGCTCGATCTCGGCGAGGGGCGCTGGAACCGGATTCCCCCGCCGGAGCGGACCGAGGCCGCGATGGCGCTGAACTTCACCCTCGACGGCGTTCCCTTCCTCTACAACGGCGACGAGATCGGCGACGGCGCGCCGCACAGCATCTACGGCAACCGCTTCCACGGCAAGACCTACCTGATCGACTGGTCGCGGGCCATGACCCCGGCCGGACAGGCCCGGCTCGCCTTCACCCGCGAGCTGATCCGCCTGCGGCATGCGTGCGACGCCCTGACCCGGGGCGGCGTGCGCTGGCTGCCGACCGACCGGCCCGACGCCGTCGCGGCCTTTGCGCGCGCGACGGCCGGCGAACGGATCTACACGGTCGTCAACGCCACGGCGGAACCCTGCCGCGCGCGGGTGGAAACCGGCGAGGCGGGCGCAGTCACGCCGGACACCTGCATCGCCCGCCGGGCGCAGTGGCGCCTGGCGGCCGACGGCGACTGGCAGGCGGATCTGGGGCCCTTCGGCTTTGCCGTCATCCGCCTGCCGGTGGCGGCCTGCCCGGCCGGCTGAGGCGCGGTCCCGGGATCAAAGGGAAAGACGATGGACATGCACAAGGATGCAGGAGGAAGCGAGGACGGGCCATGGAGCGACTGCGCAACTATATCGATGGAAAATGGGAGGACGCGACCGGAGCCGCCTGGAAACGCGTGGAGAATCCGAGCACGGGCGAGCTGATCGCGGAAGTGCCGCTATCCGGCAAGCCTGAGGCGGACCGCGCCGTGGCGGCCGCCCGCCGGGCGTTTCCGGAATGGAGCGCGACGCCGGTGTCCAGGCGGACGGCCGTCCTGTACCGTTTTCTCGGACTCCTGCGGGAGCGCGAGGACTCCCTCGCGCGCACAATCGTGCGCGAGTGCGGCAAATCCATGGCCGATGCCCTGGCCGAAACGAAACGCGCGATCGAGAATGTGGAAGTGGCCTGCGGCATGCCCGTGCATCAGCAGGGAACAAACCTGATCGGGTGCGCCGCGGACATCGACGGCGAGGTGTTGCGCCTGCCGATCGGTGTGTTCGCCATCGTGGCGCCCTTCAACTTTCCGGCCATGGTTCCGTTCTGGTTCCTTCCCTATGCGATCGTGTCGGGCAACACGTGCGTGTTGAAATGCTCGGAACAGGTTCCCTGCACGGCCCGGCAGATCGCCGAATTGGCGGATCGCGCGGGATTCCCGCCGGGCGTGTTCAATCTGCTGAACGGCGACCGCGCGGCGGTGGACGCCCTGCTGGATCATCCCCACGTCCAGGGCGTGTCGTTTGTGGGGTCGTCCACGGTCGCCCGCGAAGTGGCCCGGCGCTGCGCCCAGACCGGCAAGCGGTGCCAGGCCCTGGGCGGCGCCAAAAATCATCTTGTGGTCATGCCCGATGCGCGGCTTGACGCGGTGGTGCGCAACCTGACGACCTCCTGCTACGGGTGCGCCGGTCAGCGGTGCATGGCGTCGTCCGTGATCGTGGGCGTCGGGGACGAGACCTACCGGACGCTGTGCCGGTCGTTCGTCGAGGCGTCGCGCCGCGTGATCGTGGCCGATCCGTCGGACCCTGCCCTGGAAAGCGAGCCGCTGGTAATGGGACCGGTGATCTCGGCGGCGGCCCGCGCGCGCATCCTGGGGTTGATTGAAGCGGGCGTGAAGGAGGGGGCGAACCTGGCCCTGGACGGGCGCGGCCTGGTCGTGAAGGGCCGCGAAAAGGGGCATTTCATCGGGCCGACGGTCTTCACCGACGTCGCACCGGGCATGGCCATCCACCGGACGGAGATCTTCGGACCGGTGGTGTGCATGATGAAGGCGGCCAGCCTGGACGAGGCGATCGGGATCATCAATGCGCACGAATACGGCAACGGGGCGTCCATCTACACGCAGAACGGGTTTTTCGCGCGGCGGTTCAAACTGGAGGTCCAGGCGGGCATGATCGGCATCAATGTCGGCATCCCGGCACCGGTCGCCTACCTTCCATTCGGCGGCTCCCGCGGCTCCTGCTTCTCCGATATCAAGGCCCAGGGCACGGAGGGAATCCGGTTTTTCACGGAACCGAGAATCGTCACGGAGCGCTACTGGCCGGAAAAAGGCTGAAAGGAACGGGCGATCATGCCGCACACGGAAGTGGAATTGGTCCTGGACGCGCGCGCCATTCTGGGGGAAGGACCGTGCTGGGATCCCCGAAGCAACCGCCTGTACTGGGTGAACATCCGCGGCTGCGACGTGCATGAGTTCGACCCCGCCACCGGCCGCGACCGGGCGATCCGCGTGCCCCGGCACGTGGGTTGCGTAGTCCTGCGGGAGACCGGCGGCGCGCTCGTCGCCCTGCAGGACGGCTTGGCGGAACTGGACCTCGGCACGGGGCAGCTCACCCCAATCGTCAATCCCGAGCCCGGACGCGCAGACATCCTGTTCAACGACGGCAAGTGCGATCCGGCCGGACGGTTCTGGGTCGGCACCAAGGCCTACGCCAACACCCCGGGCGCCGGTTCCCTGTATTGCCTGGACACCGACCGGACGGTTCGGCGGCGCCTGCAGGACGTGACCATCTCCAACGGCCTGGCCTGGAGCCTGGATGCCCGGCGGATGTACTACATCGACTCCATGGCGGGCGAAGTCTCCGTGTTCGACTACGACGCCGCATCCGGCGCCATCGCCAATCGCCGCACGGCGGCGAGGATTCCGCGCGGCATGGGAGTGCCCGACGGCATGACGATCGACGCCGAAGGCAAGCTGTGGGTGGCGCTCTGGGGCGGACACCGTGTCGTGCGCCTCGATCCGGACACCGGGAACTGTCTCGAGACCGTTCCCATGCCGGTGACCTGTCCTTCCTCGTGCTGTTTCGGCGGGCGCGGTATGGACGAGCTTTACATCACGTCGGCTTGGATCGAGCTGCAACCGGAGGCGCGCGCGGCGGAACCGGCGGCGGGCGGTCTGTTCCGCTGCCGGCCGGGCGTGCGGGGGCTGCCGCCGTTTTATTTCCGCGGCTAGGGCAACGGATTCCGCCGGCGGAATCCCGAAGGAGGACGGAGCAACATGGAACCGACGGTCTACCTGGATTGGCTGGTTGCGCGGACGCGGACCGCCTGGTGGCACGATTCCGCGGATGCGGACGAGCTCGCCCTCGCGCTGAAACACGGCGCAACCGGAGTCACGACCAATCCGGTGCTCAACATGCAGGCCCTGCGCAAGGGCGGCGCGGTGCAGTTCCCCGAGCTCGGCGACGCCGGTTGGCGGAACCTGCCGGAGCCGGAGCGGAGCGAATGGCTGACGGGCATCGTCGTCAAACGGGCGGCCCGGACGATGGAGCCGGAATTCCGGCGAAGCGGCGGCGCGGGCGGATACGTGTGCGCCCAGGTCGACCCGGGACTGGCGGGAGACCGCGGGGCGATGCTCGGCATGGCGCGCCGGTTCGCGGCGCTGGCGCCGAACATCGCCGTGAAACTTCCCGCCACCGCCAGCGGGTTGGATGTGCTGGAGCGCTGCATCGGGGAGGGGATCACCTGCACGGCCACGGTCAGCTTCACCGTGCCGCAGGTGCTGGCGGCGGCGGAGAGCCACGCCCGGGGAATCCGGGCGGCGCAACGCGCCGGAGCCGCGCCGGGACACTGTTTTGCTGTCATCATGATCGGCCGCCTCGACGATTATCTGCGGGACGCGGCGGCGGACGGACGCGCGGACGTCACGGAAGCCATGATCCGGCAGGCCGGTCTGGCGGTCGCGAAACGGGCTTACGCCCATCTGCGCGAAGCCGGCAGCCAGACGCGGCTCTGCGTGGCCGCGCTGCGGGGGGCGTACCACCTGACGGAGCTGGCCGGCGGGGATCTCGTCATGTCCATCCATCCGAAGTACCAGGAGCCGTTTTCCCGGTCCGGCCTGTCCACCGAAGAGAGGATCGGCCATCCCGTCGACCCGGCCGTGATCGACCACCTGAGGGCGATCCCGGAATTCCGGCGCGCCTACGAGCCCGATGGGATGCGGCGGGAGGAGTTCATCGGCTATGGGGCGACCCAGCGCACGTTGTCCCAGTTCTGCGAGACGGGCTGGAATCCGCTGGGACATCTGGCTGTGTGACGGTGCAAGGAGGCTTATGAAAGTCAGTTGTCTGCCCATCTCGCTGTTTCCGGATCTGATCGCCGGAACGATGGACATCCGGGCGTGGGCCGGGGTGGCGGCGGAGGCCGGGCTGGAGGGCATCGACCTCAGCGTGTTGTTTGTCCGCAACCACACGGCGGGGCACCTCCGGCAGGTGCGGCGGCAGATCGAGGCCGGCGGGCTTCCGGTTGTCATGGTCACGACCTATCCGGACTTCAGCCATCCCAACCCGGATCAGCGCGCCCGCGAGATGGAGTACTGCCGCCATGACATCGCGCTGGCCTCGCAGCTGGGGGCATCCTACCTGCGCGTTACGGCCGGCCAGGCCCATCCGGAGACGGCCGTGGACGAGGGCATCCGATGGGTGGTCGAGCACTTCGCCCGGGCGGCGGAGGTGGCGGCGCGGTTCAAGGTGACCCTGTTGTTCGAGAATCACTCCAAGCCGGGCGCCTGGGAACTTCCGGATTTCAGCCAGCCCACGCCCGTCTTCCTGGCCATTGCCGACGGCATCCGCGGATCGGGCATCGGGATCAACTTCGACACGGCCAATCCGCTGGCGTACGGGGACGACCCGCTTCCGCTTCTGGAACGGGTTCTGGATCGGGTGGTCACGGTCCATGCCTCCGACACGGCGGCGAGAGGCCGGCTGGAACCGGTGCTTCTGGGCGAGGGACTGGTGCCGTTCCGTCCGCTGTTCGCCCGGTTGAAACAGGGTGGATTCGATGGATGGATCTGTATCGAGGAAGCGAGCCGGCGCGGCGCGGAGGGCATCCGCAAGGCCACGGCTTTTGTCCGGAGCCTGTGGGCGGAAGCGTAGGTTCCGAAGGAGGTCGGAATGAGAGGATTGGTTTACGAGGGTCCCGGTCGGCTGCGGCTGACGGATGTGGCGACACCGGTTCCGGCGGCCGGCGAGGCGTTGATCCGCGTGGCGGCATGCGGCATCTGCGGATCGGACGTGCATGGCTACCGGGGTCTCACCGGCCGCCGCACGCCGCCGGTGATCATGGGCCACGAGTTCACGGGCGTCGTGGAGCGGCTCGGAGGCGGTGTGAAGCGGGTGAAGCCCGGCGACCGGGTGGCGGTACAGCCGTTGATCTTCTGCGGCGCGTGCCCGGCCTGCCGACAGGGGCTGACCAACCGTTGCCCGAACCGCCGCATGTACGGCGTGATGGACTGCAACGGGGCGATGGCGGAGTACGTCGCGGTTCACGAGAAACAGATCTACCCCCTGCCCGCTTGGGTGGACGACGTTCACGGCAGTCTGCTGGAGCCGCTGGCGGTGGCGTTCAGCGCCGTGCGCCGCGCGGAGCGCGCGGACGCGCGCCGGGCGCTGGTGGTGGGGACCGGCACAATCGGACTGATGATCGTGCAGATGCTCCGCGCCTCGCGGCCCGGGATCAGGATTCTGGCGGCGGATGTGAATGCCGGACGGCTGGACCTGGCGCGGCAGATGGGCGCCGACGCCGTGTTCGATCCGAGCGGTGCCGACGCCAGAAGCATCCTGGCCGGCGCGACGGACGGCGAGGGCGTCGACCTGGCCTTCGAAGCGGTGGGGTTGGCGGCGACGGTGCGCCAGGCGCTCGGGGCCTTGCGTCCCGGGGGCCTGTGCGTCTGGGTCGGCAATTCGGCGAAGATGATCGAGATCGACATGCAGGAAACGGTCGTCCGCGAACTGGAAGTCCGCGGAACCTATGCCTATACCCATGGGGCATTCGGGGAAACGCTGGCGCTTCTGGCCGGCGGGGCGCTGCACCTGGACCCGCTCATCAGCCGCGTGGCGCCGCTGCGGGAGGGGCCGGTGTGGTTTGAGAAGCTGGCCGCGGCCACGGATGATCTGGTCAAGGTGATCCTGACTGCCTGACCGGCGGTCGCGCAAAAGGAGAAGACCATGGTGAAGGAGATGCTGGCGGGCAAGGTGGTCGTGATCAACGGCGGAACCAAGGGGTTGGGAAGAGGCGTGGCGGTGGCGGCGGGGGCCCAGGGGGCGCACGTGGTCATCGGCGGACGGAACGAAGCCGACGGCAAGGCGGTGATCGAGGAGATCCGCGCACAAGGCGGGTCCGGGGCGGTCTTCGTGGCCGCCGACATTCGCAAACCCGAAGCGTGCCGTCGGCTGATCGAACGCGCGGAACAGGCATTCGGCCGTGTGGACGGACTGGTGAACTACGCCGGCATCCTGCCTGTGGGTTCCCTGCTGGAGACCGACGAAGCGCTTTTCGACGATGTGTTCGACACGAATATCAAGGGGCCTTTCTTCTGCGCCCGGTATGCGGTGGAGAGCATGTGCCGCACCGGTGGCGGGTCCATCATCAACGTCGGGTCCTGCCATGGGTACGCCGGGGAGAGGGACCGCGCGCCCTACGCCTGCTCGAAGGGGGCGTTGCTGACCCTGACGCGCCATATCGCCAGAAACTACGCGAGAGATCAAATCCGCTGCAATTGGATCACGATGGGATGGGTGGCCACCCCGGGTGAACTGGATCTGAGACGGACGCAGGGGCGCGACAGCGGCTGGATGGAGGAAACGGCAAGCCGGCTGATGCCCATGGGCCGCCTCCAGACCGTGGAGGACAACCTCCATGCGTTTCTCTATCTGCTGTCCGACGCCTCCAGCCAGGTGACCGGCACGGAACTGCACATCACCGGCGGGCTGAAGCTGGGTTGATGATGATGGTGACGGGGCCATCGGCGCCGGGGTAGGAGGCGCCCCCGGTAAAGAAATCCTCGACCCCGGCTCCGGTACCGGATCCATCCCCGAACGACCCACTGCCTCATAGCTGTGCCTGCCGGCTGGGCACGCGGGGCGATCCCTTGACTTTCGAGGGCCGTTCCCCTATCGTTACCGGAATTCTTCTGCAAAAAAAGCATGTGAAGGTGATCTATGGCGCACTTGGTCCTGACGGACGGCGGCGGGCAGGGAAAACGATTCACATTTACTTCCGACGTGACGCGCATCGGCCGGCGCGATGAGAACGACGTCACGCTCGACGCCGGTTCGGTTTCGGGCACCCATGCGGAGATCATCAAGACCGCCGAAGGGTTCGAGTTGCGCGACCTGGGATCGACCAACGGGACGTTTCTCAACGGCGAACCGGTGCAGACGGCACGCCTGCACCGCAACGACGTCATCCGCCTCGGCGACGTCTCGCTCATGCTCGACGGCGACGATGTGCCGACGGCGCCGGCCGACGGCGCGGCCGAACCGGCGCCAATCTCCCGCACGACGGTGGCGATCCGCCCGCTGGACCCCGGTGAACGAAAAGCCGCCCCGCCGGCAGCGTTTCAACAGACACGCAAGCTACATCACCTCTGGCCCATTTTTCTGGGGTTGATTTTGGCGGCCGTGATCGCCGCCTTCGTGTTCTACATCCGCCACATTCTGTAGATTCACAGCAGCCACGTCGCAAATGGCTCACGCGGTTCGACGGCCACGATGCGGACCTCTTCGATGCCGCCGCGCCGCACGCAGATGCGGGCCTCGGGCGCCTGGTTCTGCGGTCCATAGGCTGCGCAGACGCGCACCGCGGTGACGAGGTCGGCCTCGTCGCGCGCACCGCCGGGCAACAGCACCGTCGGTCCGCGCATGGCGGCGGCGTGGAGCACCGCGTCCGGCTCCGCGGCGGCTGCGGCCAGCGCGTCGTTGTCCGCCTTGTCCCGCCCGATGATGCACTTGGTGCCGCCCGGCAGCCGCATCTGCCGGCCGATCCGCAGCAGGCCGAGGAGGCGGCAGTCGCCGAGCCCCTCGTGAGCGGCGAGGTCGCGCAGACGGCTGCAGTAGCCGCCGTCGGTGAGCAGACAGCCGCCCGCGGGTGCCGGGTAGTCGCGGATGCCGAACGCGGCGGCGAGCGCGATCTGCGGTTTGCGCGACCGGCCAGACAGCCCCAGCAACTGTTCGCGGTCGAGCGCCTGGTCTTCTTCTACCTGCCGCGGATCTGCAACCACTGCCTGAACCCGGCGTGCGTGGCCTCGTGCCCGTCGGGCGCGCTGTACAAGCGCGGCGAGGACGGCATCGTGCTGATCGACCAGACACGGTGCCGCGCCTGGCGCGCGTGCATCGCCGCGTGCCCCTACAAGAAGGTCTACTTCAACTGGCAGGCCGGGAAGTCGGAGAAGTGCATCCTCTGCTTCCCACGGCTCGGGACGGGACA
>CAYVKQ010000036.1:0-16483 GCA_964451945.1 uncultured Lentisphaerales bacterium | reverse complement strand
ACCCCCCGGACGCAAGCCGTCAGGCGCAGCGTCCGGGGGGTTTTGCAAGAGCCTCGTCAGAAAACAGGGCACCTCGCCGGGAGTCTTCCGGCGGCGCGGCGGCACGATCCAGGAAACGACCGGACGGGACGGAGGACGCACCCCGTCGCGCGTGGCCCGGGGGAAAAGCCGTTACTGGCTCCATAGTATGCACGTAACACATTGATAGAGATTGTAGTAGATAGGATTCACCCAGCGGATTCGCCTGACCGTCACGGGTGGAAAATCCAGCCGCGTCCTTCCTGTTCACATCTTTTTTGCTTTTTTTTCAGTTTGCCATTGACAGGTCGGTGTCAAGAAGTGTTGAATAAAGTCACAAAAGGTCAAACCATGGACACGGACGTTAAAACTCCTTTGGCCAATGCCCGCGGATTTTTCGCCGGGCGGTTTGACCACAATCTCGATCCGAAGTACCGGATCACGATTCCCGCCCCCTGGCGGGAGATCATGGGCCCCTCGGGGTATGTGTACGTGATGCCGGACCCCTATCTGAGGTGTCTCAACCTGCTGACGATCGACGAGATGTCGGTCCGTTTGGAGAAGCTCCGCCAGAAGGCGCTGTTTGATCCGGCCTCGGGCGAGGCGCTGCGGGTGATCGGCGAGAACTCGGAGCAATTGCAGTGGGATGTCCAGGGGCGCATCCGCATCCGCGACCGGCTGCTGGCGTTCGCGGATCTGAAGCTGAAGGAACCGGTGGTGATGATCGGCGCGGTCAACCGCGTGCAGTTGTGGTCGGCAAGCCTGCGGCCGGAGGAGCCGGAGGTCGACCAGGCCAAGCTGGCGGGCGCGGTGCAGCAGGTGGTGTTTTAACGGGGAGCGGTCGTGCATGTTTCGGTCATGACGGACGAGGTGCTGGCGCTGCTGGCGGTGACGCCGGGCGGGCGCTACATCGACGGCACGCTCGGCGGCGCGGGCCACGCGGCGGCGATCCTCGACCGCGCCGGCGCCGGCGGTGCGTTGCTCGGCATCGACCGCGACCGGGAGGCGCTCGAACGGGCCACGGCGCGGCTGACCGGTGTCGCCGGCCGCGCGGTGTTGCGGCACGGCGACCACGGCGAAATCGCGCGGCTGGCGCGCGAGGACGGATTCGAGGGGGTCGACGGCATTCTGCTTGACCTGGGGGTGTCGTCCGACCAGCTCGATACGCCGGAGCGGGGGTTCAGTTTCCAGGCGGACGGTCCGCTCGACATGCGGATGGACCGTTCGCGGGGGGAGTCGGCCGCCGACCTGGTGGCGCGCCTGGATGTCGCCGGATTGACCGGCATCTTCCGGCGCCTGGGCGAGGAGCCGCAGGCGGTGCGGGCGGCGCGGGCGGTGGTGCGCGCCCGGGCGGAACGGGCGATTGCGACCACCGGGCGCCTGGCCGAGGTCGTGTCGGCGGCGCTGGGCGGGCGGCGCGGCGGGCGGCACCCGGCGACGCGGGTCTTCCAAGCGCTGCGGATGGCGGTCAACCGCGAGCTGGAGGCGCTCGAACGGGCGCTCGAGGAGGGGATTCGCCTGCTGGCGCCCGACGGCCGGATGGTGGTGATCACCTTCGAGAGCTTGTCCGACCGCCTGGTCAAACAACGCTTTGCGGCCCATGTCGGCCGTTCGGTGTCGCTGCAGCAGGGCGGTGCGCGTTGGGAGGGCGAGTTGCCGGCGGTGGCGCCGCTGACGCGCCGTCCGCTGACGGCCGGGGAGGAAGAGATTGCCCGCAATCCGCGGGCCCGCTCCGCAAAAGTGCGGGCGGTGCGCCGGCTGCGTCCGGCGGAGGAACAGTTTTAATGGAAAAAGTCGATTACACGGAGGGAGAATCATGATGCGCAGGAATCGGAAGCACCAGGTCCATGGACGGATCCTCTCGGTGCCGGTCATCGGCCTGTTCGTGCTGGTTTTGTTTGTTCTGTTCGGCTACCTGGCCGTGGACAACCGCTGCAACGCGCGCGGTCAACTGATCCGGGATCTGGAGAAGCGCTACGCCTCGCTGGAGGACGAGCGGATCCGTGAAGAGGCCAAGTGGAACGCGATGAAGACGCCCGACGAACTGGAGCGGCGTCTGCTGCAGCACGGCATCCAAATGGTCTACGCCCGTCCCGACCAGGTCATCCGCATGCCCGCGCTCAGTTTGGCGGTTGCCGGTGCCGAACCGTACCAGGAGCGCGAGCGGTCGGCGGGGCTGACGCGTCCGGGCCGGTAGCGGCCGCAAGGGGAGCGACCGCATGAACCGCGGCGACAAACTGCGCATCCTCGTTGCCGTTTTCCTGCTGCTCCTGTTTGTGGCGTGGATCACCGTGCGGCTGTGCCGGTTGCACCTGGGCCTCTACACGGGACAGATCGAATCGCGCAACTTCGAGCAGGAACTGGTCGCGCTGCGCGGGACCATCTATGACCGCAACGGCCGGCAGAACCCGCTGGCCATCAGCCTCCCCGGGCGCCTTGTCTTCATCGACCCGCAGAGCGTCGACCCCAGGCATGACAAACTGCAGATCGCCGAGCGCCTGGCGCAGGCGCTGCAGATGGACGTCGACCAGATCCTGCTCGCGCTCAACCGCACCGATTCGAGGTTCATCCGCCTGACGGTGAGCACGGACGACGAGGTGTTCTCCCTCCTTTCGGACAAGAAACGGATCAGCGGCGTGGGTTTGCAGCCGCGGACGATCCGCAAGTATCCGCAGGCCCGGCGCATGGCCCATGTCGTCGGGTTCATCAACGCCGAAGGCGTCGGCAGCGCCGGCATCGAGCAGCGCTACCACACCAACTTGATCGGCATCCCCGGGGTGATCGCCGGCGAGGTGGACGCCTTCCGCTCCGAGCTCTTCCGGCTGCGCAGGAAAAACGTCCCGGCCGTGAACGGCGCCGATGTCTACCTGACGCTCGACAACAACATCCAGTACATCGTCGAGCGGGAACTGCGCGAAACGCTCGAATCGAGCGGCGGCGACGCGGCCTGGGCGATCGTGCAGCGGGTGGAGACGGGCGAGATCCTGGCGATGGTGTCGCTCCCCGACTTCGATCCGAACCACTACAACGACGTCGACGCCCTGACCCGCCGCAACGCGGCGATCGGCGTGAACTACGAACCGGGGTCGACCATGAAGTCGGTGATCGTCTCGGCGGCGCTGAACGAGCGGATCGTCACGCCGCGGACGATGGTCGACGCGGAAAGCGGCGTCTGGGCCTATGGCGGACGGCTGCTCAACGACCATGTCCGCGGCATGGTGGACGTGGCCACGGTCATCAAGAAATCGAGCAACATCGGCGCGGCCAAGATCGCCTTGATGCTCGGCAATCCCCGCATGCATGCCTACCTGAAGGCGTTCGGTTTCAGCGAACGGCTTGGCATCGACCTCCCGGGCGAGGAGAGCGGGCTGCTGGCGCCGCACCGGCGCTGGGCGACGGTCACGCCGACGCGCCTCGCCATCGGGCAGGGGATCGCGGTGACGGCCCTGCAGATGCTCAACGCCTATTCGACCATCGCCAACGGCGGCACCCTGCTGCAGCCCTATGTGGTGAAGCAGGTGGTGTCGAGCGCCGGCGAGACGCTGTACGAGGGGAAGCCGCGCCGCATCATCGGCCGGCCAATCCGTCCCGAGGTCGCGGCGACGATGCGGCAGCTGCTGACGGGCGTGACCGAGGCGGGTGGCACGGCGCTGCGCGCGGCGGTGGAGAACTACACGGTCGCCGGCAAGACCGGCACGGCGCAGATCTGGGGCGCGGAGGGCTATTCGCATACCGACTACTGGGCCTCCTTTGTCGGGTTCTGTCCCGCCGCCAAACCCGAATTCGCCCTGATTGTGGTGATCCAGCGGCCGCGCCAGTTCCACACCGGCGGGGCGGTCGCGGCACCCGCCTTCGGCCGCATCACGCAGGCGATCGCGCACTACCTGGAAGTGCCGCCGGACAACATGCCCGAAGCGGAAGCGCCGGAAACGGAGGCGCCATGACGCTGCAGCGCGCGATCCGGGGGCTGGAGGTGCGGGCGTGCCACGGCGCGGTCGCCGCGGTGGAGATCCTCGGCGTGCAGTGCGATTCGCGCCTCGTCCGCCCCGGCGATCTCTTCGTCGCCGTTCCGGGAACCCGCGACAACGGCCTGCGCTTCGTGGACGACGCCCGTGCGCGCGGCGCCGCCGCCGTCGCCGCCGCCGTCCCTCCCGACCGTCCGGACGTTCCCTGGGTCGAACTGGCCGGCGCGGTGCGGCCCGCGCTGGCGCGGCTGGCCTGCGCGTTGAACGGCGAGCCATCGCACCGGCTCGAAGTCTACGCCGTCACCGGCACCAACGGCAAGACGACCACCGCCGGCCTGGCGCGCGACATGCTCGAAGCCGCCGGCCGGCCGGCCGGGCTGATCTCCACCGTGCTCACCGCGTGGCCGGGCGTCCGCCGCGCGTCGTCCTGCACCACGCCCGACGCCTGCGCGCTGCAGGGGCTGCTGCGCGAAATGGCCGACGCCGGCTGCCGCGCGGTGGCGATGGAGGCGTCGTCCCACGCGCTCGACCAGCACCGCCTCGACGGCACCCGCTTCCAGGCGGTGGCGTTCACCAACCTCACCCGGGACCACCTCGACTACCACGCCGGCATGGAGGACTACTTCGCGGCCAAGGAGCGCCTCTTCACCGCGGCCGCCGCGGCGCGTCCCGGCACCGCCGCGGTGATCAACACCGACGACCCGCACGGGGCGCGGCTGGCGCGGCTGGCCGCTGACCGCGGGCTGGCGGTCACCGCCTACGGGATCGATGCGGGCCAGCCGCTCCGCGCCGAAGCGGTGGCGCTCACCCCCGACGGCACGTCGTTCCGCCTGTGCAGCGAGGCGGGGAGCGTCCCGGTGCGCACCGGGCTTTCGGGCCGCTACAACGTGCTCAACATGCTCTGCGCCGCCGGGCTGGCGCTGGCGGGCGGGGTGTCGCCGGCGATCCTTGCCCGCACACTGTGCGCGGCGCGGCCGCGCTGGGGGCGGCTGGAGCGGATCGACACCGCGCGCCCCTGCCGCGTCTTCGTCGACTACGCGCATACCGACGACGCCCTCGACAATGTTCTCGCCACGCTGCGCGAGGTGACGCGCGGCCGGTTGATCGTCGTCTTCGGCTGCGGCGGCGACCGCGACCGCGGCAAGCGGCCGAAGATGGGGCGGGTCTGCGCGGCGCGCGCCGATCACGTGATCATCACTTCCGACAACCCGCGCAGCGAGAACCCCGGAGCCATCCTCCGCGACATCGTCGCCGGCGTGCCGCCGGGAACCGACTACGAGACCTGCGTCGACCGCCGCGAGGCGATCGCGCGCGCCCTCGCCCTCGCCGGCGCCGACGATGTCGTGCTGGTGGCGGGCAAAGGGCACGAGGCGGTGCAGATCTTCGCGGATCGGACGGTTCCGTTCGACGACCGGGAGGTCATCCGCCAACTTGGAGGAAGCAGCACATGACGACCATCGGGGAAAACCCCGCCGCGCAGGCGGAACGCCCGCTCCTGCGAGGCAGCGATCTCGCCGCCTGGACCGGCGGCGTGTGGGAGGGCGGGGTTCCCGGCGAACTCCGCGGCGTGACGCAGAACGGCAAGCAGATGATCCCCGGCGGCCTCTACGTGGCACTGAAAGGGGAAAGGCACGACGGCCACGCCTTTGTCCTGCAGGCGCAGCAGAACGGCGCCGCGGCCGCTCTGGTGCGCGGCGACTGGCAGCGGTCCGAAGGGGTCTCGCTGCCGCTGCTGCGCGTCCCCGACACCCGCAGTGCGCTCGGTCTCGCCGCCGCGGGACGCCGCCGCACCCTGCGCACGCTGATCGTGGGGATCACCGGGAGCGTCGGCAAAACCACCACCAAGGAGCTCGCCGCGGCCGTCTTCTCCGGCGCCGGCGCCGTGCATGCCACGGCGGGGAACCTGAACAACGACATCGGCCTGCCGTTGACCCTGCTCGCCATGCCCGAAACGGCGGCGTCGGGGGTGATCGAGGCGGGCTCGAACCATCCGGGCGAAATCGCCTACCTCTGCCGCATCCTCAAGCCCGACGCCGCGATCGTCACCGCCGTCGGCCCGGTCCACATCGAGTATTTCGCCAACGAGGACGCGATCGCCAACGAAAAGGCGGAACTGATCCGCAGCGTCCCCGAGCGGGGATTCGCCGTGATCGACGCCGCCGGCGCCCACGCCGCCTATCTCCGCGCGCAAGCCGCCTGCCGCGTGGTCTCGGTCCGCCTGGGGGAAGGGGGCGACGCCGACTTCCGCGGCATACCGGTCGATCTGGACGGCGGCGTCGTCGCCGTCGCCGAATGCGCGACGGGCGCCGTGCACACGCTGCGCAGCGGCCTCGCGGGGCGCCACAATGCGCTCAACCTGCTGCTGGCGGCGGCGGCCGGGCGCGCCGCGGGACTGGCGTGGGAGGATGTGGAGCGGGGGTTGCTGCGGCTGCGCATGCCTCCGATGCGCTGGCAGCGGACCGAGGCGGCGGGCGTGGTGAGCATCAACGACGCCTACAACGCCAACCCGGTGAGCATGCGCTGCGCGCTGGAGACCTTCGCCCAGACCGCAGCGCCGGCGCGGCGGGTGCTGGTTCTCGGCGATATGCGCGAGCTGGGCGCCGACTCCGAGCGCTACCACCGCGAGCTCGGCCGGGCGCTCGCCGGCGGCCCTTGGCAGGCGCTGGTCGCGGTCGGCCAGGACGCGAGCTGGATCGCGGCAGAGGCGGTGGCGGCGGGGTTTCCCGCGGCGGCGGTGCACACGTTTTCCGATACGGCCGCCGCCGCGCAAGCCATCCGCGGCCTGGTCCGCCCCGGCGACACGCTTCTGTTCAAGGCCTCCCGCGGTATGGAACTCGAGCGGGTCGAGGCGGCGTTGCTTGAGCCGCGCCGCGGGTGACATCCCGGAGGAAGCAATGAAACAGGCGATCGGTTTCATCGGACTCGGCGTCATGGGCCGCAGCATGGCGGGCCACCTGCTGGCGGCCGGATACCCGCTCCGGGTGTTCACGCGGACGTCCGGAACGGCGTCCGCCCTGCTGGAGCGCGGCGCCGTCTGGGCCGGATCGCCGGCGGCGCTGGCGCGCGCGTGCGACGTGGTGTTCACCATCGTCGGCTTCCCGCGGGACGTCGAGGCGGTCTATTTCGGCGCGGACGGTTTGATCGAGGCCCTGCGTCCCGGTTGCGTGCTGGTCGACATGACCACCTCGCGTCCCGATCTCGCGGCGCGGATTGCCGCCGCCGCCGCCGGCCGCGGCGCGGCCGCCCTCGACGCGCCGGTGTCGGGCGGAGACAAGGGGGCGCGCGAAGCGGCGCTGTCGATCATGGTCGGCGGTGACCGCGAGAACTTCGAACGGATTCTGCCGCTCTTTCGGATCATGGGAAAGAACATTGTCCATCAGGGTCCGGCCGGCAGCGGGCAGCACTGCAAACTCTGCAATCAGATCGCCATCGCCGGCACGATGATCGGCGTCTGCGAGGCGGTCGCCTACGCCCGCCGTGCCGGGCTCGATCCCCAGACCGTGCTGCAGAGCATCGGCGCCGGCGCGGCGGGGAGTTGGTCGCTCGGCAACCTCGCGCCACGCATGCTGGCGGGCGACTTCGCGCCGGGGTTTTTCGTCAAGCACTTCATCAAGGACATGGACATTGCCGCGGCGTCGGCCGACGCGCTCGCACTCGACACGCCGGGACTCGACCTGGCCCTGGCGCTCTACCGCCGCCTGGCCGCGGCGGGCGGCGGCGACATGGGGACGCAGGCGCTGTACCGCCTGTATGACCCGGAGGCGCCGGCGGAGGGAGCCGGATGACGGTCGTTGTTGCACTCGATGCCTTCAAGGGGTGTCTATCCGCGGCCGATGCCTGCGCCGCCGTCGCCGATGGGTTGCGCGCTGCCGCCCCGACCGCGGAGGTGCGCATTGTGCCGATGGCCGATGGCGGCGAGGGGACCGCCGCCGCGCTGCTGGCCGCGCGTCCCGGCGGTGTGTGGGTCCGCCGCGTAGTCAGCGGTCCGCTGCCGGGGCGGATGGTCGAGGCGGCGTTCGCCTGGTTCGCCGACGACGGCACCGCCGTGGTCGAGATGGCCGCCGCCAGCGGCCTGCCGCTGCTTGCCGTGGATGAGCGCGACCCGGCACGGACCACGACCCGCGGCACCGGTGAGCTACTGGCCGCGGCCGTGGCGCAGGGGGCGCGGCGCATTTTGCTCACCATCGGCGGCAGCGCCACGGTCGACGGCGGCGTCGGCGCGGCTGCCGCCCTCGGCTGGCGCTTTCTCGGCGCCGACGGGCGCGACGTGCCGCCGGGCGGCGGCCACCTGGGCAAGATCGCGCGCATCGTGCCGCCGGCTCCGGGACGGCTTCCGCCCGTCACCGTGCTGTGCGACGTGACCAATCCGCTGTGCGGGCCCGATGGCGCGGCGGCGGTGTTCGGTCCGCAAAAGGGGGCGACGCCGCGGCAGGTGGCCCAGCTCGACGAGGGGTTGCGCCACCTTGCCGGACGGATCGCGGCCGATGTGGGACGCGACGTGCTTGCCCTTCCCGGCGGCGGCGCGGCGGGCGGGCTCGGCGCGGGCGCGGCCGCGTTTTTCGACGCCATCCTCACGCCCGGGATCGACGCGGTGATCGGCGCCTGCGGGCTGCGGCAGGCGCTGCGCGGGGCGGCGTGGTGCATCACGGGCGAAGGGTGCCTGGACCAGACCTCCCTGCGGGGGAAGGTGGTGAGCGGGGTCGCGGACGCCGCGCGTGAGGCCGGCGCGGAGGTCGCCGTGTTCGCCGGCGAGGTCCGCCTCGCCCCCGCGGATTGGCGCGCTGCCGGCATCCGCGACGTCCGCGCCCTGCGCCGGCCGGGGATGGCGCTGGCCGAATCGTTGCGCCGCGCCCCCGAGTTGTTGTACGATACGGCCCGCATGTGGTTGCTGCGGACGATGACGCCGTGACTTCGTGACGCCCGGAAGAGTGAAGTCCGGCGTCACGAAGTCACAAGTCACGAAGTCAAAAAAAGGAAAGCCCACCATGACGACCCCCACACCCTCCACGGAAACCTACCTTCACCCGCCCGCCGTACTGATCCCTCCGGGGGCGGCCTATGCGGCGTCGACGCGTGCGTTTCAGGGGATTCCCAGTCTGGCCTGCGGTCCGGACGGACGACTCTTCGCCATCTGGTACGGCGGCAAGACCCCCGACGAGGACCGCAACAACTATGTGATGCTGGTGACGAGCGGCGACGGCGGGCGGACGTGGTCGGACGAAATCCTGGTGGTCGATCCCGACGGCGAGGGACCGGTACGGGCGTACGACCCCCAGGTCTGGCTGGCGCCCGACGGACGGTTGTGGCTGTTCTGGGCGCAGGGTATGCTTTCGCCCGGCACCCCCTGCCGCTGCGGTGTGTGGACGATGGTTTGCGACGAGCCCACCGCGGCGTCGCTGCGCTGGTCGGCGCCACGCCGGCTCTGCGACGGCGTGATGATGGGAAAGCCGCTGACACTGTCCGACGGCACCTGGGTGCTGCCGGTGTCGTTCTGGCACAAGCGGGAGCGGGGGAGCGCCGCGCTGCTGGTTTCGTCCGACCGCGGGGCGACGTGGCAGGAACGGGGCGCCGCAGATGTGCCGCCCGAGGTGCGCGTCTTTGACGAACACATGATTGTCGAACGGCGCGACGGTACGCTGTGGATGCTGGTGCGGACCACGACCGGGATCCACGAGGGCGTTTCCGCTGACGGCGGCCGGACATGGAGCCCGCTGCAGCCGTCGCCCATTCCCCACGTCTGTTCCCGCTTTTTCATCCGCCGTCTGGCGTCGGGGCGCCTGCTGCTGGTGCGTCACGATCCGGGCGAGGGGCGTCTTGCGAGGCCCGGTTCGTGGGGCGACCGCTCGCACTTGACGGCCTATATCTCCGAAGACGACGGCCGGACCTGGCGTGGGCGCCTGCTCCTGGATGAACGCCTCGGCGTTTCGTATCCCGACGGTGACCAGACGGCCGACGGGACGATCCACCTGATCTATGACTACCTGCGTGTCAAGGGCCAGATTCTTCTGGCCGTCTTCCGCGAGGAGGATGTGCTGGGCGCCCCGCGCGGTCCGGCCCCGGCGCGCCTGCGCCAGCTCGTCAACCAGGCGGGAACGGCGGGCGCGTAAAGCGCGGACGACGGCTGCGGCGCCGACGTCCGCATGGGATGCGCGTCGGCGGAACTCTGGATCTAGCCCCAAGGCTGATGAATGACCTCACTCGCATTTCTCCTGCTGGCGATTTCCGCATTTGTGCATGCGGGCTGGAATCTCGTCTGCAAGCGGCAATGTCCGACGCAGCTGTTTTTCTTCCTGACCAGCATGGTTGGCTTTGTGCTGCTTTCGCCGTTGTTGCTGTACCATTGGGCCCGGCTGGCCGAAATCCCCGCCGCGGTCTGGTGGCGTCTTCTTGCGACCGGCTTCTTCATGGCGCTCTACTACATCGCGTTGGCCGGCGCCTACCGCGTGGGCGATCTGTCGGTGATCTATCCGCTGGCCCGGGCGTTGCCGATTCTGCTCATCACGTTTGTGAGTTTTCTGCTGGGGCGTGGCGACGAGATCGGCCGCCTGGCCATCGTCGGGATCCTGCTGGTGGTCACGGGGTGTTTCCTGCTGCCGATGCAACGGTTTGACGGGTGGCGTCTGCGCAACTACATGAACGCCGGCTGCGCGCTGGCGCTGCTGGCGGCTGTGGGTACGACGGGCTACACGGTCATCGACGATCTGGCCCTTGCGGAATTGCGGGCGCCGCCCGCCCGCCTGTTCGGCGCCATGGAGGCCGCCTTTCTCTACCAGGGGATGCAGGCGTTCAGCTCCATGCTGTGGCAGGGGCTCGGGATGCTCCTGGTGCGGGATGACGGGAGCGGCCGTGACAACGCGGCGTTCGCCCATCAATGGAAATCCGCTCTGATCGCCGGCATTGGCATCTACCTCGCCTATGGCCTCGCCCTGACCGCCATGGCGCACGTCAGCGACGTCAGCTACGTGGCGGCATTCCGTCAGTTGAGCATCCCGATCGGCGCCGCCGGCGGGATTTTCTTGCTGAAGGAGCCGTGCTACGGGCCGCGGGTGGTCGGCGTCGTCACGATCCTTGCAGGCCTGCTGCTCGTGGGCCTTGGATGAGGCATGCGCCTTTGCGCCGGGACGTTCAATATGATACGGTTTCGCACATTGCGAAAACGGTAGCGAAAGGTTCTGCCATGGGTGCGGTTGAGAAGGCGACGGCGGCACAGCGCCGGCAGGTCGATGAGCTGCTGGCCGATACGGCGGCCAACGGTGGTCTGGCGCCGCTGGACATGGGGCAGTTCTGGCAGGACCAGGCGGTCGCCAACGCCGATCCGTTCGGCGCATCGATCCCGCAGGTGCCGCTGGGAGCGATCTGCACCTGGGAATGCGTCTTCGACGAGCTCGGCGTACCGCAGGACTGGTGGCGCTATCTCTACGAGGATGAGGCCGGTGCGCTTGATCTGCGGCGCCGCTTCAACGACAAGGCCGAGAAGATCGTGGGGCGCCGCCTGCTTCACGAGACGTCGCCCGACCGCGCCCGGCAGTGGCCCGCCATCAAGGAGCTGCACGACATTTTCGAGGCGGAGAACGTGTGGGAGGGCGGACCGAACGGCTCGTGGTGGCTGAAGCAGTCGGCGAACACGCCCGCCGAACTCGCCACCCTCCTCGACCGCGTCGAGAAACGCCTGGACAACCTGCGCGGATTCATGCTCCCCGGAAACTGGGAGGCCGAGAAGGCCCGCCTGCTCGCCCTCGGCTGCACCGTGCCGCGGTACCGCGGACAGCGCGGCCCCTGCACCTTCGCCTGCTCGGTCTATGGTCCCGAGAACCTGCTGCTTCTCTACTACGACGACCCTGGACTGATGCGCCGCTTCAGCGATGTGCTGCAGCGGGCGATCCTGGCGCGGGCGCGCGTGCTCGACGAGGAGGCGGGGTTCACGCCGCAGAACGAGCCGCGCGGCTGGGGGTGGGCCGACGACAACTGCTGCCTCTTCACTCCCGACATGTACGAGCTGTTCGCGATGCCGATCCACCGCGCGGTCTTCGGCCGCTACGCGCCCGGCCCCCGCGATTCGCGCTACCAGCACAGCGATTCCGACATGGCCCACCTGCTGCCGCTGCTCGGCTCGCTCGGACTGACCGGCACCAACTTCGGCCCCACGGTGACGGTGCGGCAGATCCGCGACAATCTGCCGCGCGCGGTGATCGACGGCCAGTTGGCGCCGTTCACCTTCAGCCGCAACGAGGAGGCGAACATGGTCGCCGAGTTCCTGCGCGATTTCGCCCAGACGCGCGCGGAGCGCGGTCTGCGCTTCGCCACCGCCGGCTCGGTCAACAACGGCAGCCGCCTCTCGGGGATGCGCCTGCTGATGGCGGCTATCCAGCGCTACGGCCGGTATTGAGCGGCGGAAGGCGCAGCGCGCGCCGTGCCGCTGTGGTGAGGGGGAGGTCGCCGGGCTTTCGCGTCCAGCGCATCGACCGCCGGCGTGCCGCCGTCAAGCGGGCGGCACGCGCGGTGGCGGTGTAGAGCGTGAGGCGCAGGCGGAAATGCGAGAAGGTGTGGCTCAGCGCGCCCGCCGGTTCGAGGGCTCCGGGTGCGAACCCTGTCTGCCGCTGCACCAGGCGCGCGACGTCGTCCGCGGTGTGCGCCGCGGGCAGCTCGCCGCCGGGCAGCTCCCAGAGGCCGCCGAGCAGGCCGTCCGCCTCCCGCCGCACCAGCAGCAGCCGCCCGCCGCGGTCGCGCAGGATCACGCCCGCCGCATGACGCTCGGGGAGCGCTTTGCGCGCCGCCTTACGTGGAAACTCCCCGGTGCGGCCGGCCGCGCGGGCGCCGCATCCCCGGCGCAGCGGACACGCCGTGCAGTCCGGGGCGCGCGGCGTGCAGACGAGCGCGCCGAGTTCCATCATCGCTTGGTTGATGTCGCCGGGCGCGCCGGCCGCGGCGACCAGTGGCCGCAGCCGCCCGGCGAGGGCGGCGCGTGGCGCGGCTTTGGCAAAGTCGTCGTCCAGCAACCAGAACCGGGAGAAGACCCGCGCCACGTTGCCGTCGACCACCGGTTCAGCAACGCCGAAGCAGATGCTGGCGACGGCCGCCGCGGTGTAGGGGCCAATGCCGGGGAGCGCCGTCAGCGCGGCCACGCTTCGCGGCAGCTCCCCGCCGTGCCGTGCCACGACCTCCCGCGCCGCCTGGCGCAGGTGGCGCGCGCGGCTGTAGTAGCCAAGCCCCTCCCAGTGCTTGAGCAGTGCGTCGTCATCGGCCGCGGCCAGGGAGGCGGGGGAGGGGAAGCGCGCCACGAAGCGGGCAAAATACGGCCGCACCGTGTCGACCCGCGTCTGCTGCAGCATGATTTCGCTGACCCAGACGGCATAGGGGTCGGGATGGCCGCGCCAGGGCATCTCGCGGCGGTGGACGCGGTACCACGCCAGCAGCCCGCGGCAGAGCAATTGCGGGGAGAAAGTCTTCATCACGGATCACCGATTACTGTTCACTCTGCCGACGGCGCGGCGGCATCGAAGGCCGTGAGGAATTCGACAAGCCCGGGGATCGCCTGGGCGATGCGGTCGCGGCAGCGCCGGTAAGCGGCGGTGTCGGCGCCGACAGGGTCGTCGATGTCGCACGCGTGCGCCGGGGTGCCGGCGACGAAGGCGCGGATCAGGAAGAGACGCGGGCCGGTGTCGGGATAGGAGACCAGGATCTGCGCGAGATGGCTTCGCGCGAGGGCGATCAGGAGGGTGGCATCGCGGACCAGGGCGGGCGTGAGCGGACGGCTGCGGTGTCCCGCGAGGTCGACGCCGGCTTCGCCGAGGACACGGACGGCGTCACCGCTTGCCGGCAGGCCCGGCACGGCCGCGAGACCGGCCGAGGCCGCGCGCCAGCCGCTGTCGGCGGAAAGGGCGCGGCGCAACAGCGCTTCGGCCATCGGACTGCGGCAGGTGTTGCCGGTGCAGACGAAGAGGATCAGGCGATTGGCGGTTGGCTGCGTCATGGGCTGTTCAGCGGCGGGCGGCCCGGCGGGCCGCTTCGAGGGTGTTGTAGAGCAGCATGGTGATCGTCATCGGGCCGACGCCGCCCGGGACGGGAGTGAGCAGGCCGGCGACGGCGCGGACCGAATCGAACGCGACGTCGCCGACAAGGCGGTAGCCGTTGCGCGCCGTCGCGTCCGGCACGCGGTTGACGCCGACGTCGATCACCACCGCGCCCGGTTTGACCATCGCGCCGGTGACCGTGCCGGGGCGTCCCGCGGCGACCACGAGGATGTCGGCCTGGCGCGTGAAGGAGGCGAGATCGCGGGTGCCGGTGTGGCAGACGGTGACCGTGGCATTGCCGCCCGGTGCCTTGCGCATCAGCAGGTGGGCGACCGGTTTGCCGACAATGTTGGAGCGGCCCACGACCACGGCATGGCGGCCGTCGGTCGCGACCCCGGCGCGGAGGAGCATCTGGATGATTCCGTGCGGCGTGCAGGGGATGAAGCAGGGTTCGCCGATCAGCATGCGGCCGATGTTCACCGGTGTAAAGCCGTCGACGTCCTTTTCTGGGAGGATCGCGTTGATCACCGCCTTCTCATCGAGGTGCCGCGGCAGCGGCAACTGCACCAGGATGCCGTGGACACGGGGGTCGTCATTCATGCGGCCGACCTCGGCGAGGAGCGCCTCCTGCGTCACGTCCGCGGGGAGGCGCTGGTCGTCCGAAAACATCCCCGCTTCGGCGCAGGCCTTCTCCTTGGCCGCCACGTAGGAGGCCGACGCGGGGTCGGCGCCGACGAGGATCACGCCGAGCCCCGGCGTGACGCCGCGCTCCTTCTGGAGCCGTCGCACCCCCTCCGCGATCTCGGCGCGCATCTCCGCCGCCAGCCGTTTGCCGTCCAGAAGCGTCGCCCCCATCACCGCCTCCCTGTCGAGTCTCCCATGCGTGCAGTGTACCAAGGATGGGGGGCTGAATGGCAAGGCATTTCCGGCACCAATAACCGCTTGCAGTCTGGTGTGTGGAGTGCCAGAATAGACCCATGCAAATGGCGGAATGCCGAGTTGGCTTCCGTGGCATGAGAGGTCGAAGCTGCAGGGCGGTGCCGGCAGGCGCCGTGAAATTACGGTTGGTTTGCGTCGGGTACGCCGGCGCGGATGGCCTCTGTTCCTTGTGGATGCAACAAACCCATGCGCACACATCACGGCAGCCGGAGAGACGGTGGTCACCGCGGCAGGAGCACGCACGCGCGCAGCGGCGAGTCGTCGCTTCGTTGGCCCCGCTCCGGTTCGCGCTCGTCAAGTTCCCGGGGGAGTCGGACAGGAAGGTTCAAACCGGTTGTTCGGCGTTTGCTGCAAAACCCGTTGATCCCGCTTCTGGTGATCTCCGCGATGGTTCTGTTCATCGCGCTGCGCTCCAGGGTGAAACCGGAGGACGCGCGCATGCAGGCGCAACTGAGTCCGGTCGGCAAAGGGTTTGACGACACCCGGCGGGCCTTCGTCGCCCTGAAACTGATGGATGAAAACCGGCTGGAGGACGCGGCCGCCACCCTTCAACCGCTGCTTTCCCAGTCTCCCCTTCGTTTGAGCGCGCTGATCGAGAATGTCAGGGCAGGAGCCGCAAAGGCCCGGGAGGATCTGGCCGGTCTGATCGATGAGTGGCTGCTGGAGCAGGCGGCGTCCAATGCCAACGCGTTTCCTTCGCAGAGCACCCCCACGCTAGTTCTGGATTTCATCGCGGAGGTGGCCGCGTACCGTGGGGCGTCGCCGCCGCCGCTGCGCAGCGCCGCCGCGGCGGAGACGCTGGAGGCGATGTTCAAACGGGCAAGCATCGAAAGGAAACTGCGCCTGCTGGAAATGCCGGCGCATCTGCGCGGCGGACAATAGGCTCTTTTTCCGGTTTGACCTCGTGGGAGATCACTGCTATCTTATCCCCACTTTCGTATTCCCATCGGGGCGTAGCGCAGCCTGGTAGCGCGTTTGCTTGGGGTGCAAAAGGTCTCGGGTTCAACTCCCGACGCCCCGACCATCTTCAAAGTGTAAAAAGCCGCCAAAACATTGGGTTTTTGCGGCTTTTTACTTTTGTTGGCCCTCCGGTAAAAAGTGTTGTGCTTCCGTCTGGAATTGTACCAAAGTGAGGGCAAACAACACGCACAAGCCCACACACAAAACACGCACGCAAACCGCTGTCTGGCCCAATCGCGTATGCGGCGACATTCAAGGACTTGCCGCACGACGGTGCCCCTGATATAGTCACGATCAACAGCAAACAAGGAGCACGAATGAAACTCGGCGTGGTGTCCCGCAGCTTTTCCAAGATGACCAGCACCGAGGCGGCCGACTTCATGGCGCGGAACGGTTTTGCCTGCACCGAGCTCTGCCTGGCGCATACCGATGCGAACTTCTGGGTCTACAACGGGCGCAGCGATCTCTCCGGCCTGACCGACGAGCGCAGCCGCGCGATTGTCGAGGCCTTCCGCAGCCGCGGCATCGAAGTCAGTGCCCTGGGCGTCTTCACCAACCTGATCGATCCCGACGCGGCCGGGCGCGCCGCCA
>CAYVKQ010000035.1:10890-16485 GCA_964451945.1 uncultured Lentisphaerales bacterium | reverse complement strand
TGGCGGTCTACCGCGTCGACGCCGTGCCCGCGGGGATCGTCCCCGACGAGGCGATTGCGAACGTCGCTACAGGATTACTTTCGACTTTACGTTGGGGACTTCCGCTATGAAAAGCATGTTGCTGATTATCACTTTCCAGGCGCTGCGGCAGATTTCGCTCTGCCAGCATGCGCCGTTTCACGAGATCGTCGTCACGGCGGTTGGCGAGGAGGCCGGCGGCGCCCTGCCGCCGCCGCTGATCGGAGGAGGCGCGCATGTCGAATCCTGAATCCGCCGGCCTTCCCCTGGCTTCGAGCCTGCAGCAGATCGTCGGCGCCCTCGTCTTCGGCGCCGACCACCCGCTCGCCGTCGAGGAGATCCGCGCCTGCCTGCGCGAGGTCGGCGCCGGCGACGAGCAGGCGAGGATCTTCGCCGACGCCTCGCCTCGCGACGTGCGCGACGCCGCCGAGGGAATCGCCAAGGATCTGGCGCGCCTCGGCCTCGGCATCGAGCTGGTGGAGCAGAGCGACGGCTTCCGCTTCCAGACGCAGGCGTGCTCCGGCCGCTGGCTGCGCCATCTGCTCAAGGCCGACCGCCCCGGGCGCCTCTCGCGCCCCGCCCTCGAAACGCTGGCGATCATCGCCTACCGCCAGCCGATCGCCAAGGCGGAGATCGAGGCGGTGCGCGGCGTCGGCGTCGACCACATCATCAAGGCGCTGATGGAACTCCACCTGGTGCGCATCGTCGGCCGCAGCGAGTTGCCGGGACGCCCCTTCCTCTACGGCACCACCGCCTCGTTCCTCGAACACTTCGGCTTGAAACACCTGGCCGACCTCAACGCCCTCGACCCTTCGCTGCAGCGCTCGAAGCCCGCCGAGCGCCGCGCCGTCCACCGCAAACCCCGCCCCGAAGGGGAGGCTGCCGCGGAGGACGCTGCAGCGCCGGAAGCGGAGAAGGCCGCCCCGGCACCGGCACCGGCCGCGGCAGCGCCGGCCGACGACCGCGACGTCGAGGCGGCCGTGCGCGAGGTTCTCGGCCCGCGCGAGCCGCCCGGCGACGACGCCGAACCGGTCTTCGCCGATTCCGAGGCGCCGCAGGCACCGGCGCCCGCACAGGAGGCCCCATGAACCGCGTGATTGCCATCGACGGTCCGGCCGGATCGGGAAAATCGACGGTCGCCAAACGGGTCGGGCGCGCCCTCGGCTTCCTGCACGTCGATTCGGGCGCGCTCTACCGGATCATGACGTGGCAGACGTTGCTGGCGGGTATCGACACCGCCGACGCGGCGGCCGTCGCCGCCTGCGCCGGACGTGTCGCAGTCGATTTTTCCGCGGAGGGGGGCGCCGTAGCCTTCCGCGTCGGCGGCCAAGCGCCGGGCGAGGCGATCCGCACCGCCGAGATCAACCGCCATGCCAGTCCCGTGGCGCGGGTCCCCGCCGTGCGCGCCCGGGTGACCGCCTGGCTGCGCGCGCTGCGGCCGCTGGGCGCCCTGATCGTCGAGGGACGCGACATCACCTCGGTGGTCTTTCCCGATTCGCCGGCCCGTTTCTACCTCGACGCCGCGCCAGAGGTCCGCGCCCTGCGGCGCCACCGCGAGGAGGTCGCCAAGGGGATCGCCACCCAGAGCGAGGCGGAGGTGCTGGCGTCGCTGCTCAACCGCGACCGCATCGACAGCACGCGCGCCGTGGCGCCGCTGACGCTCGCCCCCGGGGTGCTGCGGATCGACACCACCGATTTGACGTTGGATGCGGTCGTGGCGCGGGTGCTGGACGCGCTGCCCGCGGATTGGCGGAACGGACGGCCGCGTTGACGGGCCGGCGGTCAGGAGGTGAACCATGATCTCTCGCGCGGGAATGGTGGCGCTGGCGCTCGTGTGGCCGCTTGGCGGGGCGTTCGCCCAGAGCGCGCCGGCCGCCGCACCGGCGGCCGTCTCGATCAAGCCGATGGCGATGCTGATCCTGCAGCTCGGCGTGCTCGTCTTCGCCGCCCGGGTCGGCGGCGCCCTGTTCAAAAGGTGGCGCTTTTCGCGCGTCGCGGGCGAGCTGGCCGCGGGTGTCCTGGTCGGTCCGCACCTCTTCGGCGGCGTGGCGCTGCCCGGACTCCCCGGCGGCTTGATGAAGGGGGTGCCGGAGATTCTCGGAGGCGGCCACCCGCTCTTCGGCGTCGTTCTGGTCTCGCTCGCGGTGCTGCTCTTCCAGCTTGGTCTGGACACCGACATCGGCCTGATCCGCCGCTACAAGGCGGCGAGCCTCTCGGTCGGCATCCTCGGCAGCGCCGCGTCCTTCGCCGCCATCTGCGCGGTGACCGTGGCCGCCTCGCCCTGGCTGTTCGGCGGCGGACGGACGCTGGCGTGGTACGAGCCGGGCCCCTTCTTCGCCGCGGTCGCCGCGGGCGTCACCTCGGTTGGCATCCTGTCGCGGATGCTCGCCGACACGCGCCGGCTGGAGACGCCGGAGGGAGTCGTGGCGCTCTCGGGCGCGGTCACCGACGGCGTGGTCGGCATGCTGCTGCTGGCGGTGGGCGCGGGCCTGGTCGAGACGGTGGCGGCCGGCCACCCCGTGTCGCCGAGGACTGTGGCGGCCGGAGCGGCGCGGGCGGTGCTGACCGCGGGAGCGCTGGCGGTTCTCGGCCTGGCGGTGGCGCGGAAGATGGCCCGGCTGGTGTTGCAGGAGCGGCGGCGCGACGGCGTGTTCGTCGGCACGGCCGCCTGCGTGCTGGTCGCCGCCGGCGTCACCGGCGCCTGCGGACAGTCGCCCCTGCTCGGCGCCTACGTCATGGGCGTCGTCTTCTCGACCACCGACCTGCGCCACCGCATCCAGGAGCGGATCGAGTTCGTCCACGAGGCCTTGGTACCCGCCTGTTTCGCCCTGGTCGGCACCCATGTCGACCTCAACCTGCTGACCGACGCGCGGGCGGTCCTGTTCGTGGCGGCCTTCGTGGCGGTGGCGCTCTTCGCGAAACTGGCGGCCTGCGGGCTGGCGGCGCGCGCCGCCGGCCTCACGGCTGTCGGCGGATTGCGCGTCGGCATCGTCTCCATGCCCCGCGGCGAGGTGACGCTGGCCCTCACTCTGCTGGCCCTGGCGGCCGGCGTCCTGCCCGGCCCGCTGCTGGCGGCGGCGGCGGTGCTCCTGGCAGTGAGCGGCATGCTCCTGCCCAAACTGGCCGAATCAGTGTTCTGCTGCGGCGGCCCCGGCAGCCGCAAGGGGTTTGCCGCCGTCGAACAGGTGCGGCTCGCCTTCTCCCTCGCCACCGCCGACGGCGCCCGGCTGGTGGTGCGGCGCGTGACCGAGGTGCTGGAGGACGACGGTTTCTCCGTCCATGTGCTGAACCGCCGCGAGCGCCTGTTCCGCTTTACCCGCGAGCGCCTGGTGATCACGCTGCAGCAGGCCGGCGCCGAGGTGGTCTTCACCTGCACGCCGCAGGAGCGGAACCTGGTCAACACGGTCATGGTCGAGGTGGCGGCGGGCATCGAGCAGAATCTGCGCGAGGTGCGCCGCGCGCTCGACCCGCAGACGCTGCAGCGGCAGGTGCAGAACGCCGCGCCCGGCGGCGGCCGCGGCGCCGCCGAGGTCCTGCGCGCCTGCCTGCTGCCCGAGGCGCTCCGCCCGCGCCTCCTCGCCGACACCAAGGCCGGCGTGATCGGGGAACTCCTCGATCTGCTCCACGAGAACAACCTGATCAGCGACCGGCACGAGGCGGGGCGCGCCGTCTTCGCCCGCGAACAGAGCCTCTCGACCGGACTCGATCACGGCATCGCCATCCCCCACGGGCGGACCGACGCGGTCGACCGCCTGGTGTGCGCCATCGGCCTCAAGCGCGAGGGGGTCGATTTCGGCTCCATGGACGGCCAGCCGGCGCGCATCGTCATCCTGGTGCTTGCGCCGCAGGGGGCGGTGGCGCCGCAGTTGCAGTTCATCTCCCTGATCAGCCAGGCGCTGAACGAGTCGGGGCGCGCCGCCCTGCTCGCCAGCGACACTGCCGAGGAGATGTACGGCGTCCTCGCAGCCGAGGCGTCGGGCGCCGCCTCGCGCAAGGGGAAGGTCGCGCCCGCCCTCGGCTGCCTCCATTGGCAGCACGTGTCGCTCGACATCGGCAGCGGCAGCAAGGAGGCGGTCATCGACCGTCTGCTGGCCCTCTGCATCCGCAGCGGGGCGGTGACCTCGCCCGAAGACGCGCGCGCGGCGCTGCTGGCCCGCGAACGGAAGATGTCGACCGGCATGGAGCACGGCGTCGCCCTGCCCCACGCCCGCACCGAGGCGGTGTCGCGCCTCGTCTGCGCCGTCGGCATCAGCCGCGAGGGCGTCGACTTCGACTCGATCGACGGCATGCCGACGCGGCTGTTCGTGATGACGCTGGTACCGCCCTCGGTGAGCACCGAATACACCCGGCTCGCCGGCGCGGTGATGCGCGCCCTCGACCGCGAGGGCCGCGCCGCGCTCTTCACGGCCAAGTCGGCGCCCGAAGTGCTCGAAATTCTCGCCCGTGGCGAGCTGTGACCGCCGTCCGGCGGAGCGGCGGAGAGGAGCCGAGGCACATGGAAAAAACGAAACGACTGAAGATCGGCGTCCTGGGCTCAGGCTCGGGAAGCAACCTGCAGGCGATCCTCGACGCCATCGCGGCGGGGACGCTCGACGCCGAGGTGGTGTGCGTGCTGGCCGACGTGCCCGACGCCAAGATCCTCGAACGGGGCCGCCGCCACGGCATCCCGGCGCACACCATCGACGGCGCCCCCTTCAAGACCAAACTCGAAGGGGCGGCCGAGAACCGCGTCATCGAGGTGTTGCGGGAATACGGCGCCGGGGCGGTCGCGCTGGCGGGGTTCATGCGGATCGTCAAGGGCGGCCTGCTGCGCGCCTTCCCCAACCGCGTGCTCAACATCCACCCGGCGCTGCTGCCCGCCTTCAAGGGGGTGCGCGCGTGGCAACAGGCGCTGGAATACGGCGTCAAGCTCGCCGGCTGCACGGTCCATTTCGTCGACGAAGGGACCGACACCGGGCCGATCATCGTCCAGCGCGCCGTGCCGGTGCTGTCCGACGACACCCCCGAAACGCTCCACGCCCGCATCCAGCAGGCCGAGCACGAGGCCTACCCCGAAGCGCTGCGCCTGCTTGCCGCCGGCCGCCTGCGGCTCGACGGGCGCGTGGTGAGGGTTCAGGAAGAAAGGGTTCCGGGTTCAAGCCCGGCCGGCGGTCCCCTGTTCCCTGTCCCCCGTCCCCCGTCCCCCGACGCCGAGAGGACAGATCCGTGACGCGAACACTTTTTCTCGAACGTTTGGCCGAAGGCCCGGTCGTCGCCGACGGGGCGATGGGGACCTAGGGGTCTACCTCATCACCCCCGGCGCCCGCTGGCAGGCGCTGCTGCCGCTGCTCGCCGCCGCCGCGGAACGGCCTCTGTTTTGACGAACATGCGATCGAGTTCAAACCATCGATCCCGGCGGCAAGCCCGTCCTTGATTGACCCTCCCCGCGCATTGTGCTTAACTTGCTCCATCAAACCACACGGGCAGGCTACCACCTGTTGCCAGGTTGGATGCCGGCCCAGGAAAAGAGGTCTCTCATGGCGAACTATCCGATCGTCGAAGTCGAGGGCATCGGCCCCGTGATGGCCGAGAAGCTGA
>CAYVKQ010000035.1:0-10790 GCA_964451945.1 uncultured Lentisphaerales bacterium | reverse complement strand
GAAAAAGCTGACCCGCCGTGTCCCCACGGAGGGCGAGGTGGTCAAATGGGTGGCGCAGGCGAAGGAACTGCCGCGCATGCTGGAGTATTGACCGCCAGCCTCTCGTGCGCATGCGCGGCGCGGCCGCCTCTCCGCTCTGCACGCGGGCGGCGGCGGGGGACTTGCGATCCCGGGACCGCAACCGTGTGCTTGCGCTTGGCGAGTCTTTTCCTGTTGGCGGTCGCATCGGGCGCGGCCGCCGCTCCCTCTTTCCGGGTGGAGCGGGCCTATCCGAATCTGGGACTGCGGATGCGGATGCTGGCCGAGGCCGATCCCGAGCCGTTGAAGCCACCGCAGATCTTCTTCTACGAACGAGTCGCGCAGCGGGACGGTGAGGCGGTGCGGACCCGTTTCGAGGCCTACGACCCGCATGCGCTGTGGTTTGCCACACAACACGGTGGCCAATGGCGGGACGCCAAAGGCAACCGGCTGGTGCTCGGCCGGGCCGACCGCCAGTGTCCCGTCTTTGCCGCACCGCATGTGACCCGCGAGGCCTTCGACCGCGCACTCGCGGCCGTGGAGCGGGTCGACCCCGCCAGCCGCGTCGCCGTCGTCGCCTGGGTCCGCGCCTTCGCGAATGTTCCGCTCGGCGAGCCGGAACTCCTCAAAGCCAAACCGTTCGGCCCGCCGGCCGTCCTGTTCTTCCCCCACCAGGATCCCCAGTGCCTCGTCTACGCCTTCCGGCCGCGCGGCAGCATCGCCGGCCGGCCAGCCGGCTGGTATGCGGCCATCCTGACGGTCGCCGACGGCACGCCCGCGGCACGCGCACGCGACCTCTTCGAGCAACAGTTTCTCGCGACCGTGGCCGCCGGCGGCAGTGGCACGGCCAACGCGGTCGGGGCGACGACGCTCGCCCCCGCTTCAGGCGCCCGCCGTGCCGGCGACGACGACCACCCGAGCCGCGACGCCGCCCGCCGCTCGATCGCCAATCTCAAGGACTGGTGGAGCGCCGACCTGCCGGGCTACATCATCCTTTCGGACATCCGCAGCAGCGCCGGCCGCCGCCTGATCAGCGATCTGCAACGCCAGCTCCCGCACCTGAAAACGGCCTTTGAACGCCTGGTGCCGCCGCGCGCCGCCAATCGCGACGTACATGTGATCCGAATCTTCGAGGATCCCGGACACTACCGCGCGTACGTCGGTGAAGCCCGTGCCTGGAGCGCCGGCATCTGGGAGCCGGGCCGACGCGAGCTGGTGCTTCTGTTTCGCGGCGAGCAACGGGCGGCAGAAACGATGTCCGTGATTTTCCACGAGGGCTTTCACCAATACCTGCATTACGCGTATGAAATGAAGGAGGCCCCCGTCTGGTTCAACGAGGGGCACGCCTGTCTCTTCGAAGCGGCCGGAATGGGGCCCCGGGGAAGCGTCGCGCTCCGCGAGAGCGCATCCCGCACCCGCCTGATCCTCGCGGATATCGACGCCGCGGCCGAACGCCTGCCGCAGATCCTGCAGATGAGCTATGACCAATTCTATGGCGGCGACGACGAATTCCGCAATCTGAACTACGCCGTCGCCTGGGGGCTGGTCTACTACCTGCGCAAAGGGGCGACCCTCCGGCGCAACAGCCGGGACGCGCAGTTGCTGTCCGCCATTACCCGCTCCGTGACCGCTGGCGAAGACCCCCGCGCGGCGGCCGCCGCCGCACTCGCGTTCATCGATCTGGACGCACTGCGGGATAATTTCGTACTCTTCTGGCGGCAGGGGCGGCGCGACGCCATCCGCCACGATCCTTTCAAATGACGACATCCGAGGAGGTTTGACCGCATGCTCCAGATCATTCGCGAGCCGGCGCGCGCCGTGCCCGTTGCCGGGGCCTACGATGTGCTGGTCGCCGGCGGCGGCATCGCCGGCGTGGCCGCGGCCGTCGCCGCGCGCCGCCAGGGAGCGTCCGTCTGCCTGGTGGAGAAGACCGCGGGCCTGGGCGGACTGGCCACGCTGGGCAACGTGACCGTCTGGCTGCCGATCTGCAACGGCTTCGGCCGGCAGGTGATCGGCGGCATCGGCGAAGAACTGCTGCGCCTCTCGGTCGGCGATCTGAAGAAACCGAACTCCGCGGCCGGCTTCCACGGCATCCCGCCGTGCTGGGAGCCGGGCGGCGACCCGCAGGAACGGCGGCGGCAGCGCTTCTACGCGAGCTTCAACCCATCGGCCTACCTGTTCGCCCTGGAGCGGTGGGTGGCCGACGCCGGCGTGACGCTGCTCTACGACACGGCGTGCTGCGCCCTGAAGCGCCGGGGCCCCCGCCTCACCCACGCCCTGATCGAAAACAAGAGCGGCCGCCAGGCGCTGGCGGCTCAGACGTTCATCGACGCGACCGGCGACGCCGACCTGTGCCATCTGGCGGGCGAAGCGACCGAATCGCTCGATTCCAACGTCCTGTGCGGCTGGTTCTACTACCTGGCGGACGGCACGCTGCACTCGAACAAATGGACCAACGCCTTCAGCCCGAACCTGACGCGCGAAGGCAGCGCCGGCCCCTTTTTCCGCGGCGACGACGGCCGGCAGGTGACCGATCTGGTCCTTGGCAGCCGCGAACTGATCCGGCGGCGCCTGGACGACCTGCGCGCGCGCCATCCCGATACCGACATCCAGCTGTTCGCGCCGCCCTCCATCGCCTGTTTCCGCGCCACGCGCCGCCTCGTCGGCCGGATCACGCTCCTCGATGAACATGTCCACCAGTGGTTCGACGATACCTGTGGCCTCACCGGCGACTGGCGCAAGCCGGGGCCAGTCTGGGCGATCCCTTGGCGCAGCCTCTGTGCGGTCGGCACGCGCAATCTGGCGGCCGCCGGCCGCTGCATCTCCGCCGCGGGAAGCGCCTGGGATGTCACCCGCGCCATTCCGGGATGCGCGGCGACGGGCGAGGCGGCGGGAACGGCGGCGGCCCTCGCCTGCCAACGCACCCGCGGCGACCTGCACCGGCTGGAGACCGCCGAGATCCAGGCCGCCCTGCACCGGCGCGGCGCCCTGCTCGACGCCGCGCTTGTCGCTCCGCCCGAGGCGTAGCCCGGGTTCGGGCCTTCTCAGCGGCGCGCGTGGCGCAACGCCTGCAGGAGCCCGAGGCGCTTGCAGAAAAACCTACAGGCGCCTCCCCGGTCAGCCGGACGCAAGCGCGGCGCGCACGTTCTTCGCCAGCGTTTCAAACGTGAACGGTTTCGGGATGCAGTGCAGGATGTCCTCGGCAAAGCCCTGTTCGCCGATCAGGTTCGATGCATGGCCGGAGATGAACAGGTATTTCAGTCCGGAACGGCGCTCCAGCATCCGCTTGATCATCTCCGGTCCGTTCATGCCCGGCATGATCACATCGGTGATTACGAGGTCGAACCCTTCCGGCTGCTCCTCGAACAGCGTCAGCGCTTCGTGGGGCGAGGCGGTGGCGAACACACGGTAGCCCGCGCTTTCGAGAAAGCGGCGGGTCGGACCCAGAACGGCCGCGCCGTCATCGACTGTACAGGGGACGTTCGGGCAGAACCTGGTCGAGGGCCATCTCCGTGTAGCCGAGGATCGCCTGCAGCATATTGTTGAAATCGTGGGCGATGCCGCCGGCTAGACGCCCGATCGATTCCAGTTTCTGAACGTGCGCCAACTGCGCCTGCAGCGCGGCCTTCTCCTCTGCGGCGCGGAGCTCCCCGGTGATATCGCGCTTCACCGCCACGATATTGACGATCGCGCCGGCACTGTCGCGCACCGGAGAGAGGGTGGCTTGTTCAGTGAAGAGCGTGCCGTCCTTGCGCTTGTTCACCATCTGACCACTCCAAGTCCGGCCATCGAGCACCGTCTCCCACAGCTGCCGGTAGAAGCCCGCGTCGTGCCTGCCGCTGCGGAGAAGGCGCGGGTTCCGCCCCAGCACCTCCTCGCGCGCATAGCCTGTCACCCGGGTGAAGGCGGGGTTGACGTAGACGATGGCCCCGCGGGCGTCGGTGATGAGCACCGTTTCGCCCGTCTGCTCGATGGCGCGCATCAGGCGCTCCCGTTCGGCATCGGCCCGTTTGCGCTCGGTGATATCGATGGTATAGCCCGCAAGCAGGCGCCTGCCCCCGGAAACAATGGGAAACTTGATCGTCGTGTACTGGCGCCCGTTGAACTCCTCTTCAAAGGTCTGCACCTCGCCATGTGCCATGACCTCGAGGTCTTTTGCGACCATTTTCGCGGCAAATTCGGGCGGGAACAGCTCCTCCATCGTTTTGCCGACTATTTCCGAACCGGCGATCCCGGTCAGCTGTTTGAAATTCTCGCTGGCCATCAGCGGGCGGATCGACGCGTCAGTCACCTCCTTGATGTAGACGAAGATCGGCGAATGGCGCATAAACTGGACGATCAGATCGTGGGTTTCGCGCAACGCCCGGTCGACCCGCTCCATCTCCCGCGCGTTCTTCTTCAGGTCGTCCAGGGCCAGCCGCAGTTCCTTTGTCTTCACGCGGACACGGTACTGGAGCAGCACATTGCTCAACGCCAGCACCACCATCGCGGCCAGCGCCGCGGCGAACCAGATCCACAGGGGCCGCACAAGGGGCCACAGGGAAAACGGAGTGCCCCGCCACTTGCGGTCGATGGCCCGCAGCTCGCGCGGCGAACACGCGGCAAATCCGCGTTGAACCAGCTCCAGCGTACGCGTGTCGTTCTTCTTCACCGCGCGGTGGAACTGCCCGGTAGTGAGGGTGAAGGCTTCCCGGTACCGGTCGGCGAGACCTTGTTTGTAGAGGTAGTGGACACCCGGCGGTTCGTCCGTGGAGAAAACCTTGATTTCATCCTTTCCCGCCGCCTGGATGATCGCCTCGTAGCTGGGATATCGCTTGACGTTCATCACGCCGTGCTCGGCCAGATAGTCGATTACGGCATCCCCGTCCTTGACGCCAACCAGAAACCCTTTGAGCGAGGCGATGTCGGCGATGCCGCCCAGGTCGCTGTGAACGTAGACCGGGACCCTGATCGTTGCATAGGGAGCGGTGAAATCGTACCGCGCCGCCCGTTCCGGATTCAGAAAAATCGTGTCGATCACATCGGCCTGGCCGTCCCGCATGACGGCCTGCGCCGCCGCCCAGTCCATGGCGCGCAGATCGACGGCCACCCCCGTCTTCCTCTCCCACAGGCGCCATTGGTCGGGCAGGATTCCCCGCAGGCCGCCGTCGTCGTCGCGGAAAATGAAGGGGGGATAGGCATCATCGCTGACCACGACCAGCTTTGCCCGGCCAGCCCCGTCGGCGCCGCGGGCCGGGCCAGGCGCGGCCCACACGGCAGCCAGCAGCGCCGCCAGCAGGAGACCGGTCGCCCCCAAGGGTCTTTTGCCTTGAACGCCCATGGTTTCCCCCATCACAAGACACGCCGTACCGGAACCGTTTCGCCCGCTTGACCGGCCGCAGCCGCTTCATTCGTCCGCCAGTTGCCGCCACCTTGTCACAAGGGCAAGGCAAGTTCCGTGAAGTGGAAGTACGATTTCATGTTTTGCGCGGCCGGTCAATCTTTTAGTGGGCTCAATCTTTCAGCCGATCCCGCAGCCCGGTGCGGCGTTCCACCACCTGGTTGTTGCGGATCGCCATGCGCAACGCCTGCTGCGAACCGACGATGCAGACGAGCTTGCGCCCGCGGGTGATCCCGGTGTAGAGCAGGTTGCGCTGCAGCAGCTTGAAATGCTGGGTGTGAATCACCAGCACGACGGCCGGGTATTCGCTCCCCTGCGACTTGTGAATCGAGCAGGCATAGGCGTGCACCAGCTCGTCGAGGTCGCCGTATTCGTATTTCACGGGGCGGCCGTCGAACGCCACCACGACCTCGCGGGCGTGGGGGTCGGCCGCCTTCACAAAGCCGATGTCGCCGTTGTAGACGTCTTTCTCGTAGTTGTTGCGGATCTGCATCACACGGTCGCGCACGCGGAAGTGGGCCCCCCCGCGCGCGACGGTGTCGCCGACCGGATTCAGCGCCGCCTGCAGCACCGCGTTGAGGTTCTCGGCTCCGAGCTGGTTGCGCCGCATGGGGGTCAGGATCTGGACATCCTCCAGCGCCGAGAGACCGAAGCGCCCGGGAATGCGGCGGGTCACGAGGTCGACCATGCGCGAGACGATCTTGTCGGGTTCGGCGGTATCGATGAAATAGAAGTCGGATTCCCCGGAACCGGCGGCAATCATCTCCCCGTTGTTGACCCGGTGCGCGTTCTGCACGATCAGGCCGGTGGTGTCCTGGCGGAAGATCGTGTCGAGCTTGGTGCTCGCCACGGCGCCGGAGCAGATGATGTCGCGCAGGACGTTTCCAGGCCCGACGCTGGGCAGCTGGTCGGTGTCGCCAACGAGGATCAGGGCGGCAAAGTCCGGCAGCGCCTGCAGAAACTGGCTCATCAGCCGGATGTCGACCATGGACATTTCGTCCAGGATGAAGACGTCGGCGTCGATCGGGTTGTCGGCGTCGTGCTCGAACGCGTGCTCGTGGGGGTTGTACTTGAGCAGGCGGTGGATCGTTAGCGCCTCGCGCCCCGTCGCCTCGCTCATCCGCTTGGCCGCCCGGCCGGTCGGGGCGGCCAGCGCGACCGTCAGGCGCCGCGCCTGGAAGATCTCGGTGAGCGCCCGGATGATCGTGGTCTTGCCGACGCCCGGGCCGCCGGTGATGACCGCAACCTTGGATTGCAGGGCCGCCAGCAGCGCCGCCCGCTGCGCGTCGGCCAGATGGAGCCCCATCTTCCCTTCGGCCCACTCCAGGGCGCGCGGCGCGTCGATCGGACGGAACCGCGTGTCGTGCCGCAGCAGGCGCCGCAGCCCCTCCGCCACCGTCCGTTCGGCGTCGTGCAGCGCGCGCAGATAGATGCGCCCCGCGTCGCGCACCACGCTGCCGCGCGCGACATCCTCGGCCAGCGCCCCGGTCAGCGTCTCGGCCGGGATGCCCAGCAGTTCCTGGGTATGCAACACCAGATCGGCTTCGAGGCAGAAGCAGTGCCCCCCCTCGTCGGCCTGCGCCTGCAGCGTATAGGCGAGCCCGGCGCGCGCGCGCGCCGGCGAATCGCGCGGCACGCCCACGCTCAGCGCGATCGCGTCCGCCGTCTTGAACCCGATCCCCCACACATCGTTGCACAGGCGGTAGGGGTTCGCCTTGACGATCGCGATCGCATCGGGACCGTACTGCCGGTAGATGCGGGCGGCCTGCGCCGTGCCGATCCCGTGGGACTGGAGAAAAATCATGATGTCGCGCACGCTGCGCTGCTCGACCCACGACGCCTTGATCTGCTGGCGGCGGTGGCCGCCGATCCCCTCGACCTCCTCCAGGCGGCGCGACTCCTTCTCAATCACCTGCAGCGTCCCCTCGCCGAAATGATCGACAATCCGCTTGGCCAGCTCCTTGCCCACGCCGCGGATCATGCCGCTGGCGAGGTAGCGGCGGATTCCTTCGACCGACGTGGGGGTCACACAGGTGATGGAGGCGGCCTGGAACTGGCGCCCATGCTGCGGATGCCGCGCCCACGCCCCTTCCGCCGTGAGTTCCTCCCCCTCCCAGATCGCGGCGCACGAGCCGACCAGCACGAAGGGTTCCGCCGCCGCTCCCGCCGGCCGCACGGTGCAGACGGTGTAGCCGGTCTCGTCATTGCGGAACACCACCGAGACCACCGAGCCGGTCACGGTGTCGGCCGGACCGGGCGCCCCGCCCGCCACCGCCGGATCGGGCGGCCTCTGTGTCGCCGGCGTCATGGCTGCAACCGGCTCTGCCCTGCGGAGGAAGGTTCCGCAGCCAGGAGCTGTTTCTGAAGCCGGGCTGCATCACGCAAGGTCACGGCTTTCATCGCCCGCTCCAAGGTCTGCGACAACTGGCACCAAAGGACATGCGCCGCGCAGACGCCGGTCTTCCCGCATCCTTTCATCCCCACGCACTCCACCAGCGACGGCGCCCCCTCGAGGATGGACACGATGTCCAGCAAGGTGATCTCTTCGGGCGGCTTGCCCAGCACAAATCCGCCGTGCGCGCCGCGGCTGACCCGCAACACGCCGGCGGCCTGAAGCGGATGGGCGACCTGCCACAGGTATTTGACGGAGATGCCCTGGCGCTCGGCAATCGTCTTCAGGTTGACGACACCCTCTTTCTGGTGCAGCGCGATGTCGATCAGCAGGCGCAAGCCATAGCGGCCTTTTGTCGAAATGGTCATTGCCACGTCCCCCATCGCGCAACGGCGGCGTCACCAGGTCGGGGTGCGCTTGTCGGTGCGCTTGCCGACAAAAACCTGTTTCTGCCATCCCTGGATTCCCGTCGCGATTTCGACCAGACGAAGCTGAAAGTAGTACTCGATCTGCTTGTCGCCGTTGTCCATGCGGACCTCTTTCTGCACGATCTTTCCCGAAAGGCTCAGCGTCGGCGGAAGCAACTGGCCCGGCGCGGCGACCGCACCCTGCTTGACTTCGGCGTCGCCCCGCAACGCCCGCGTCGCATCGACCATGTCATCGCGCCCGTCGGCGCCCGCGGCGACCGCCGCCGTGACCAGCACTGTGCCGCTGCCGGAGATCTCCTCGATGATCTGCGCGGTCAGCGTGTCGGTGTCGAACCGCTGCATCGTGTCGTTCTTGACCTTGCCGACGGCCAGCACGTGCTTGGTTCCGTCGGTGCGCGCGAGTTTGCCGCTGGCCATGAGCGACTGCAGCATCTCGCCGGTGACGCGTCTGAGATCGCGGTAGTCGATCGCCGCGACCGCCCCGGCACTGTCCGACGCGGGATCGATATTCCGGGTCGGCGCGCGACAGCCGGCGGCACAGCAGCACACCACTCCCACCACGATCACAAAACAACGTTTCATTGTTTTTCTCCTTTGCCGCCTGCCGCGGCTTTCCGTCAGGGAAAGCGGATGACGAGAACGGCTGGCTCGGCCTGCGCGCCCGGAATGCGGACCCACACCAGCGCATTGTTGCCGTTCCCCAGCGGGATCGTTCTCCTGCGTCCGTGCGAGTCCGTTAATTCCAGCATACCATCGTCGGGCCAGGCGAGGCGAGCCCCAAATACCTGCTTGGGCAGCCCCGCCCATGAGCGGACATCGGCCGCCGTCGTCACCGCCTGATAGAGCGCAAGGACAGCCGGCGCCCAGTAATCGGTGTCGTGGCGGCTTTGGCGCACCGAGACCTGGGCAGCGGTTTTCACGACCACGCGCGTCGCCTCGCGCAGCAGGGCATAGCGGAACCAAGCATCAAAGGAACGCTTCACCAGGCGGTCAACATCGGTCATCCGCCGCATGGGCACCGCCTGCCCGCCCCCCGCGAGGCGGTACCCGTCGGCCGCAGCCGGCTGATAGACGAGCGCAGGCAGGGCGCAGCCGGTGTACAGAACGTCCCGCGTCACAAGGCCGAGCGGCAGGTCGAGACGGCGTTCCTCGCGCCGCGGTCCCAGGCCATCCTCCACATAGACCCAAACCTGGCGGCGCGGCGGCCGTCCGGTACCGGCCTCGGCGGAATCGCGGCGTACGGATTCGTTGTCGGGAAGCAGTTCGGCAGCCAGCCGCAGCGCGTCGTTCCCGTCGTCGCCGTTCAGCCAGCGGAAAATGCCGGCGACATGGAGAAGATAGGGGTTCGTGAAATCGTCCTTGGCCGACGCGGACGCGCGCGCCTCCAGATCGACGCCGAAGGTGCCGGCGACACGGCTCCGCACCTCCGCCCTCTGCAACAGCGTTTCGGTCCCGCCGGTCGTCTGGTAGCGCCGCCGCAGGCCTTGCAGCCGTTCTTCTTCGGCCGCGATCGCCGCCGCGTGATTATCGAGATGGTTCCACTGACGCTGCAGCGCCCGGTTGAACTCCACCCGCGCGTCGTCGTGCCGTCCCGCCGCCGCGAACGCGAGTGCCTTGTACAAATTGCAGAAAATCAGCTCGTGGCCGCTGGGACGGTAGGGAAGCGCGCGGTCATTGACGAGCAGGCCGGCGGCGGCGTGACCTGCGCCGCGGAGAGCCCCGGCGCGCGCCAGATCGTGCGCCTGCGCTTCGGCGGCATCCAGGGCGTCCACCGTGTCCGTTAACCTCCCCTCCAGCAGGCGGGCGCCGCCCGCGTAGAGAAGCCACAGCGCCGCATCGCGGCGGCCGCTCCGCGCCGCCGGTTCGGCCAGGCGGGCGGCGTCGGCATAGTGGCCCGTTTGCAGCGCGGCCGAACAGTTCCAGATGCGGGTCTGCGTCGTGGTGCATCCGGCACACACGAGACCCGCGAGGAGTACTCCGGCCGCAACCCTCTGTCGCTGATGCATGGTCAGACACGCCTGGCGGCGATCCCCAGATCGGCTTCGAGACGCTGTTCCAACGCGTGCTGGTGCAGCGTGCCGAGCAGTTCGTCCATCTCGCCCTCGATCATCCGGTCCAGGCTGTAGAGGGTGAGCCCGACACGGTGGTCGGTCATGCGGTTCTGCGGAAAATTGTAGGTGCGGATGCGCTGGCTGCGGTCGCCCGAACCGATCATGTCGCGCCGCGTCCGCCCCATCTTTTCGTCCTCCGCCTGGCGCCGCTGATCGAGCAGCCGCGATTTGAGCACCTGGAGCGCCTTCTCCTTGTTGCGGTGCTGCGAGCGCTCGTCCTGGCATTGCGCAACCAGCCCCGTGGGCAGGTGGGTGATGCGGATCGCCGAATAGGTGGTGTTGACCCCCTGCCCGCCATGGCCGCCGGCGCAGAAGATGTCGATGCGCAGATCTTCGGGGGGGATGGCGATCTCATCCTCTTCATCCGCCTCGGGAAAAACTGCCACCGTGGCGGCGGAGGTGTGTATCCGCCCCTGCGCCTCGGTGACCGGGACCCGCTGCACACGGTGGCCGCCGCTTTC
>CAYVKQ010000034.1:0-16564 GCA_964451945.1 uncultured Lentisphaerales bacterium | reverse complement strand
GGCCGGCAGCCAAGGGTGACTACGGACCGATGCTGGAGGCGAACGCCGCCGACCGTGCGGCAGGCGACGGCTGGTTCGTCGGCGCGTTCCCGATACCCGGCGAGCCCCTGATGGTTCCGCTGACGACCGGCCAACTGGCAATGGGGTATGGGCCTGGCCCGTCCGGGCCGACATTCGGCGGCCTAACCGCCCTTCCCACGACCGCCCCGGCCCCGGTTCCCCCCTATAAGGGACAGGTGATCCGCTGACCCCCGTTCGTAGTACTGCCAACAACGTTTCTCCACAAGGAATGGTGACACCATGAAGACTGCGACTCGTCAGACACGTACGGTACCGTTTCATCATCGCTGCGCACTGGGCATTCTGGTCGGGCTCTTCGTGGCCGGGACGCTGTCCGCCGCCCCGTTTGACTACGTCGAGCCGAGCCGCGGGTTTCGCTTCGGTGATCTCACCGTTTCGCCATTTGCGGAGGTGCTGTATTTCTACGACACCAACTATGATCGCGTTCCCAACAACGAGGACGAGAGTCATGGACCGAGTGTGAGAGGGGGGCTCGACTACACCTACACGGGCAACCGCCATGCAGTAGCCGGAAATGTCTGGTACCAGTGGGAAAACTACAACGGGGACGGTCGACTCGACAATAGCCAGTGGCGCGAGTCACTGCGGTACATGTATGAGACGCCGCAGGGGACCTTGCTCAACGTGGATCACTACTGGGGCGAGAACTATCAGTCCGATCTGGCGCGCGGCCAGTGGGACGACCGGCGTGAATTTATGCTCGGCGGCGGCATTGCCCATGCCTTTTCACCCAAGACGAAAATCCAGTTGGACTTGGATGTCGAGGACGTTGCCTACAAGAATCCGGCACTCTACGATTGGCGCGAATACTCGGCCGACCTGTCCCTGGCCCGCCGCTTCGGTGCCAAGTCGGACGCCTTTGTGACGGTCGGCACCTCCTTCGAAGAGGGCGAGGCCTATTCCGACTTTTCGAAGTCGTACCGGCTGGGCGTCGGCATGGCTTCGCGCGCGACCGAGAAAATATCCTACCGCGTTGCCGCCGGAGCCGAGGCCTTTGACTACGACGGCGCGCCCGAGGACAGCATGGACTGGGCGCCCTATTACCAGCTTGGCGCCACATGGCGCGCGTCGCGCAAGTGGACGTGGACGCTCACCGGCAGGGGCGAGCATCAAAACAGCGAGGAGTACGCCAACAACTACAGTCTGGTGTACACGATGGGGCTCGGCGCTGCCTACCAGGCGAACCGTCGCCTCAGCGTGGCGATGCGCTCGCTCTGGCGCTATGACGACAGCGAATACGTGGTGGTCGATCCCGGAAGCGGCGCCCTCAAACACAAGGAAGACCACGAGTTGGGCGTCCGCGCCGACATTTCGTACCGCCTGAACAAATACGCCAGTCTGCGCGTGGGCGGCGAGGCGACGACCCAGATCTCGTCGATCGACGCGGACGAGTATGACCGGTTCCGCGTCGATATGGGGCTCTGCCTTCGGTATTGATCCCGCATGTTGCCTGCGCCTCGTTTAGACCACGCCCCGCCCGATTGTTCAAACCGGGCGGGGTTTGTCTTGTGCGTGTCGTCTTGTGTGGCTTCGGATGGGGAATGAGTAAGTACTTCTCGACAGTTCATGTGTGGCTGGCGGCGGTTCTCTTGACTTGGGTCGGCAGGCCAGGCACGACGTGGTTCTGGAGCGGTCTGGTGTGGTTGTGCGTTTCGGCACTGGTCCTGGGTCTTGCCTTCCCCTGGGAAAGAAAGGGGGAGACGCAGAGCACGGCGCGGGCCAGATGCCGGCGGAGCATGGCGCGCGACCCGTTCCTGTTTGCCGCCGCTACCGGGCTGCTCTTTCTCGTGGTGCAGGCGGCGAATGGTGGACGGGAATTGGCGTATGATGCCGGAACCGATCATTGGGCGTTTGACGCGCCTGTGTGGCCGTGGGCGCCTTCGCACATCGTGACCGGCGACGCGTGGCGGGCGGTTGCCGCTTGCTGTGCGTTCCTGTGCGCCTGCCTGGCGGTGCGTCACGCCATGGGCAGGCGGGCGCGGTTGCTGCTGTTGCACGGGATGAGTCTCAACGCCGCTCTGCTGGCGCTGTGGACGCTGATTCGCCTGGCACTGCAGCGCGGGCCGGCGGTGTCCGGTCTTCCGGGCTTCCTGTTCCACGGGTCTGCCGCCGCCGGCGGCGCTTACTATGTGCTGATGACGGCTGCCGGGGCCGGGTTGGCGCTGGACGCCGTCGACCATGGCCGTTTCGCTGCATGGTTGGCGCTGCCGCCGGTTCTGAATTTTCTTGGGGTGTTGATGATGGGCGACGCCGCTGCCGTCGTGGCGGCGTGGGTGTTTGCCGGGGCGGTCTGTGTCTACGGGAGCCTCTACGTCCGGCCGCGGGTGTCGGCAGGGCAGATTCTGCGGTTGCTGCTCTGGGGCGTGGTTCCGCTTCTTTGTTTTGGAATCTACTACTTTTGCTTCCATGCGGGGAATCCGTTGCGGCAGCCGGGCGTCTGGTCACGGTATGGCGAAGGAGCGAACGCGGCCGCCTGGCGCCTGTGGGCCGACCATTTCTGGACGGGAGTCGGCGCGGGCGGGTTCGCGCCGTTGGCGCCCCTCTACGGATGGGTGAAAGCGGTCGGCTCGGATGGGGGTGTTGGGTCCGATTTCGTTCTCTATCTCTGCGAACACGGCGCCGCGGGGTGCGGCTTGGTCGGCCTTGCCTTGGGGTCGGTCATCCTCGGCCATGTCCGCCGGCTGGCGCTGCTGCCGCGGGTTCCCGCCGCGGAGTCGGCACCGGAGCGGTGTTGGTTTTTCCGCATGACGCCGCTGGCTGTCCTGCTTGCGCTGTGCCTGTTTCTGGTCTGTGTGCTGGGGACTGTCGGGAGCGTGTTTCACACGGTGACCGTTGCGTTGCCGTGGGGCATCCTGCTCGTTGGCATGGGGAGTTTTCTTCCTATCCGGAGCCGAGTGTAGTATTGTGTTAATTGTTCGCTGAGTTGTCTTCCGCATTCGCTTGGGCGAAGAAGCACAGCGCAGCATGCAGGATCGCAGAGGTATGAGCGAACAACCGGATCCCATCGGTTCAGAGTCGAAGCAGGCGGAGCCCTCCAGTCGGCACCCGGCCTACTACGGGCGCGTGCCCTATGCGGCTAAAGCCGCCTATTACGGCCCCGCGCCCTATTACGGGGGGGGAGGGGGATACGGCGCTCCGTATTACTACGGGGGTGGCGCCGCCAGAGCGGATGACGACGATTCGCTGACCGGCGCGGTGACGCTGGCCCGTGTGTTGCGCGTCTGCGCCCAGCGCTGGGTCACGATCCTGGTCTTTGTCATCCTTGGCGCAGCCGGGTCGTTTTTTGTGTTCAAGGTTTCGCGGACGATCTTCGAGGCATCGAGCGTTCTGGAGATGAGCATCCGCCCGCCCCGCATCCTGACGACCCGGGGCGCGATGGTCGAAGGGGATTCGCTGGGTTCGCTCGAAGAGGTGTTCAACACCCGTCTGGCCCGCCTCCGCAGCCGTGCCATGCTGGAGCAGGTGCTGGCCCGGTACCATGCCGATCATCCCAACTCAACGGTCTCGGAGGAGGACCTGATCGACGTGTTGTCCTCGGACTCGGAACTGACCCTGCAACGCCGGTCGCGCCTGGTGCGCCTCTCCGTCCGCTCCACCGACAAGCAGCTTGCGGCCGATCTTGCCAACGCCTATGCGCTGACCGCGGAAACATTCACCCAGGAGGAAAACAAACTGGTTTCCGAGGAGGCTGTCGCCTGGCTGCGGACCACGGTCGAAGCGCAGCGCCGCAAACTGGCGCAGGCCGATCAGGCGATCCTGGACTTCAAGGTCAGTACGCAGGTGGACGCGCTGGAAAAGGAGAAGGAGGGGATCAGCGTGGCCCTCGCGCGGCTGAACGCCGACATCGCCGACCTCGAGTCGCGCATCACCATGGCCGAGGAGATGCTGCGGACGCTGCAGCAGATTCAGAACGCTCCCGACCGCTTCGGTTCGCTGCCCGACAACACGCCGCGGGCCGAGGAGATCGCGCAGACCTATCAGAAGTTGCAGGAGCAGGTCGCCGAGCGCAACGCGATGCTCGCCCGGTACACCGACAAGCATCCCGATGTCCTGGTGAAGGAGAAGGAAGTCGTCGTCTACCGTGAGCAGTTCGCCGACGTGGTGCGGCGGGCGTGCGAAACGGCTCAGGCGAACTACGATCTGCTGAAGAGCCAGATGGATCCGTTCAAAGTCAAGCGCGCCGAACTGAGCACGGCCTATTCCGATCTGCAGACGAAGATCGACGCGGCGGTGATCCGACTCCACCAGTTGCAGCGGGACCTCGAAGTCAACGAGCAGAGCTACCAGGCGCTGCTCAACCGGATGGAAGAGGCGCGCCTGGCGCACGACGAGAACATGTGCACCGTCAAGGTCGGCGAGACCAGCCCGGTCCCGAACACCCCGATCAGTCCCAAACCGATGCTGATCTTTCCGGCGGGCCCCATCATCGGTTTTGCCGTGGGCCTTGTCTTTGTGCTGGTGGTCGATCATTTCGAGGACAAAATCACGGGCATCGCCGATATCGAGCAGCGCCTGCGCATGAAGGTGCTGTGCGTCCTGCCTCATCTGCAGAGGATGAAGCGCGAGGAACTCGCCGTGATCGCGGCGGCGGACAAGTTTTCCCATTTTTCCGAGGCTTTTGCCGGACTGCGCAACCTGCTGGACTCTCCCCGGTACCAGGAACACTCCAAGGTGATTCTCGTGGTCAGCACGCAGCCCGGCGAGGGCAAGACGATTACCGCCACGAACCTGGCGCTCACCTATGCGGCCAGCGGGCAGCGCACCCTGCTGATCGACTTCGACATGCGGCGCCCGCGCCAGGCGACGATTTTCGGCAAGGCCATCGAGAACTTCACCAGCCTGCCGCACACGCTGGCCAGGAACGATCCGTCGCTCTTCGAGTCGCTGCCGACGCCTTCAGGCTACGACAAACTGGACGTGGTGGCATCGCGCTCGTCTTCGGAGATCAGCCCCGCCACGCTTGTCGGGACCGGCATCGTCGGCCAGTTCTTCGAATGGGCCAGGGCCCGCTATGACCGCGTGATCATCGACTCGCCGCCCTTCGGCATCGTCGGCGATGCCGTCGTGCTGGCCAACATGGCCGACAGCGTGATGCTGATGTGCTGCCCCGACCGCAGTCATTTCGGTCCGCTGAAACACGCGATCCGGCACCTCAGCGAGTCCGGCGCCCGTGTGATCGGCGTCGTGGTCAACGACGTCGACTTCGTCCGCCGCAGCACGTTCAGCGGCTACGACTACCACTACCGGTACGCGTACAACTACGGCGGCAAGTATGGCTACCGCGGCGGCCGCTACGCCCCCCGCGAAAGGGCCGCGGCGAAAAGCGAAACACACGCGGCCGGAGACGGGCAGGAGTCTCCTGCCGCGAACAGGGGTTCCGGACGGGAGCGCACGGTTGTGGCGGCAGCCGAGGAAGAGTAGCGGTGCCCGCGGGAAGGAACGTGCGACATGGGTGGCGGACGGCGGCTTTTGGTGACGGGCGGGGCGGGGTTCATCGGTTCGGCGGTGATCCGCAACCTGTTGCGCACACAGGAGGTTTGCGTACTGAACGTCGACAAGCTGACCTACGCCGGGAACCTCGATTCGCTGCGCGAGGTTGCGGACGATCCGCGCTACGCCTTTCTCCAGGCCGACATCTGCGACGCCGGGGCGATGGGCCGCGCCTTCGCGTCGTTCCGGCCCGATGCCGTACTGCACCTGGCGGCGGAGTCCCACGTCGACCGCTCGATCGACGGGCCCGCCGCGTTCATGCAGACCAACATCATGGGCACCTACACGCTGCTGCAGGCCGCCCGGGGCTATTGGCAGGCGCTGCCGCCGGCCGCGCGCGCGGCATTCCGCTTTCAGCACATTTCGACCGACGAGGTCTACGGCAGCCTGGGCGCCGACGGCCTTTTCCGCGAGACAACCCCCTACGATCCGCGGTCGCCCTACTCGGCGAGCAAAGCGGCCTCCGACCACCTGGTCATGGTGTGGCACCACACCTACGGGCTTCCGGTCCTGATCACCAACTGCTCGAACAACTACGGCCCCTACCATTTCCCCGAGAAGCTGATTCCGCTGGTGATCCTGAACGCGCTCGACCTCAAGCCGCTCCCGGTCTACGGCAAGGGCGACAACATCCGCGACTGGCTCCATGTCGAAGACCACGCCCGCGCGCTGGCGCTGGTCTCGGAACGCGGCCGCCCGGGCGAAACCTACAACATCGGCGGTTCGAACGAGCGGACGAACCTGCAGGTCGTGCGGACCATCTGCGCGACCCTGGACGAACTGGCCCCCCGCGGAGGCGGCCGCCGGTACGATGAACTGATCACGTTTGTCGCCGACCGGCCGGGGCACGACAAGCGGTATGCGATCGACGCGTCCAAGATCCGGCGCGAGCTGGGGTGGGAACCGCAGGAGAGTTTTGAGACGGGGATCCGCCGGACGGTCCGCTGGTACCTGGACAACGCGTGGTGGTGGCGCCCCATCCGCGACCGCGCGTATGCGGGGGAACGGCTGGGGAAGGGATAGGCGTTTTCCGCTGCGGCCACCGGTGTGGGCGGCGGCGCCGCGCCACTGCCAAACCAAGGCCGCGTGTCCGACTGAACGCGGCGCGCATTGGATTCTGCACATGCTGGAAGACAACACAATCCGGGAAATCACGGGGGAAGCCTATGTGGCGGCGCTGCAGGCCGCCCGCAGGCCGTACCAGGACGGCTACTACGCGATGTATTCGAGCCTGCTGAACGGCATCGTGACCGATCCCGTGCTGATGCAGCTGCCGATCGACGACCATCTCGTCCACCGCGGCGACGGCGTGTTCGACACGTTCAAATGCGTCGGCGGGGCGATCTACAACCTGGACGCCCACCTGCAGCGGCTCGAACGGTCGGCGGCCTCCATCGGGATCCGCTGGCCCGGGGGCTTCGCCGCGTTGCGCGACCTGTCGGTGCGGACCGTGCGCGCCGGAGGCCATCCCGAGTGCTCCGGGCGGGTCATGCTCGCCCGAGGTCCCGGCAGCTTTGGGGTCAGTCCCTACGATCCGCCCGAACCCGCGCTCTACGTCATCGCCTACCGGCTGGGCGCTCCGTTCATGGCGCTCCATCCCGCCGGCGCCCGTGTGCGGCGCAGCCGTGTGCCGCCGAAACCGGCACAGTTCGCGGAGATCAAGAACTGCAACTATCTGCCCAATGTCCTGATGAAGCGCGAGGCAATCGACTGGGGCGTTGACTTCGTGGCCGGGTACGACGCCGACGGTCACCTGACCGAGGGGGCGACGGAGAACGTCGGCATCGTCACCCGCGCCGGCGAGTTGGTTTTCCCGCGGCTCGAAAACATCCTGGCCGGGACCTCGATGCTGCGGCTGATGGAACTGGCGCGCGAACAGGTGTCCGCCGGGGCGTTGCGGGCGGTTGCCGCGCGCGACATCACCGAACAGGAGGTTTTCGGCGCGGCGGAGGTGCTGATTGTCGGCACGACGATCAATGTGGTGGCCGCCGTCGAGTACGAGGGGCGCGCCATCGGTTCGGGGGCGCCGGGACCGGTGTGGCGCGCACTGAGCCGTCTGTTGGAGCGTGATATCGCCGGGAACAGCGCCCTGCGCACGCGGGTCTTCGATCACGGCGGGGGCGGGGAATGAGGACGGACCTGGCCGCGCGGCCGCGGGCCGCAGCGCGGAAGGAAGAGGTTCGCGAGGCGTTGCGCGGGAGTGGACGGGCGAGCGGGATGGATGGACAGCCATGATGATGATGCTTGAAGGGAGCGCGGCCTTCTCCGCGTTTCGGTTGGATGCGCTCAGAGAGGTCTTGGCGGCGCGGGTCGCCGGCTTCGGCGGCGCGGGGATGATCGAGGCGGCGCATGTCTACCTGCTGGATCTTGAGCGGCAGCCGGACGACGCGACCCTCTCCCGGGCTTGCGCCCTGCTCGGCGCGGCGGCGTGCGCACCCGCCGCCGGCGGCTTCTTCATCGCGCCGCGCAAGGGGACGATCTCGCCCTGGTCTTCCAAGGCCAGCGACATCTTCGCCAATTGCGGCCTGACCGCGGTGCGCCGCGTGGAACGTGCGATCCGCATGCTGGTGCGGGACGGCGGGGCAGAGCTGCCGCTGGCGCGGCTGCGCCCGGCGCTCGATGCCCTGCACGACCGGATGACCGAAGGGGTCTACACCGACCTCTCCGACCTCTTCGCGCACCGCGCGCCCGCGCCCGGGCGCGTCTTCGACGTGCTCGGCGCCGGCCGACGGGCATTGACGGAGGCCAATACCGTCATGGGCCTCGCGCTTAGCGACGACGAGATCGACTACCTCTTCGAGAACTACACGCGCGAAGGGCGCAATCCGACCGACACCGAACTGGTGATGTTCGGCCAGGTCAACTCCGAACACTGCCGCCACAAGATTTTCAACGCGGCCTGGGTGATCGACGGCGCTCCCCGGGAGGGATCGCTGTTCCAGATGATCAAGCACACCCACGCCTGCCATCCCGAAGGAACGCTGGTCGCCTATGCCGACAATTCGGGCGTGGTCGAGGGGGTCGAGGCCGAAGCGTTCCGCATCGACCCGCAGACCGGCCGCTACGGCTTCCAGCGGGACCGGATCGACCTGCTGATGAAGGTGGAAACGCATAACCACCCGACCGCCATTTCGCCCTTTCCCGGCGCCGCGACCGGCGTGGGCGGCGAGATCCGCGACGAGTCGGCCACCGGCAGCGGCAGCAAGAGCCAGGCGGGGCTCGCGGGTTTCATGGTCTCCAACCTCCGCATTCCCGGCTACATCCTGCCGTGGGAACGGGAGGCGCCCGAGTTCCCGCGCCGCCTGGCCACGCCGCTGGCGATCATGACCGAGGGGCCGCTGGGAGGCGCCGCCTTCGGCAACGAGTTCGGGCGCCCCCAGTTGTGCGGCTTTTTCCGGACCTACGAGGAGACGGTCGGCGGCCGCGGCCGCGGCTACCACAAGCCGATCATGCTTGCCGGCGGCATGGGCGCCATCCGGCGCTGCAACGTGGCCAAGAGGCCGGTCCCCCCCGGCGCGTTGATCGTGCAGCTCGGCGGGCCGGCGATGCGCATCGGGCTCGGCGGCGGCGCCGCCTCGTCCATGGCCACCGGCAGCAACGACGAGGCGCTCGACTTCGATTCGGTGCAGCGCGGCAACGCCGAGATGGAGCGCCGTTGCCAGGAGGTGATCGACGCCTGTGTTGCGATGGGCGAGGCGAATCCGATCCTCAGCATCCACGACGTCGGCGCGGGCGGCCTCTCCAACGCCTGTCCCGAGCTGATCGAGAAGACCGGCGCCACGTTCCAGCTGCGGGCGGTGCACAACGAGGAGCCCTCGATGAGCCCCATGGAGATCTGGTGTTGCGAGGCGCAGGAACGCTACGTGCTCGCCATCCGCCCCGAAGACCGCGCCCGCTTCGAGGCCCTCTGCGCCCGCGAGCGGTGCCCCGTCGCCTTCATCGGCGTGGCGCGCGACGACCGGCGGCTGGTGCTGGAGGACGCGCACTTCGGCGACCGTCCGATCGACATGGATGTGAGCGTGCTGCTCGGCAAGCCGCCGCGGATGGTGCGCGACGTCGCCCGCCAGCCGCCGGCCGCCGCGCCGCTGGCTCTGGCGGGGGTTGACGCCGCCGAGGCGTTCGAGCGGGTGCTGCGCCTCCCCGCGGTCGCCGACAAGACGTTTCTCGTCACCATCGCCGACCGCAGCGTGACCGGACTGGTCTGCCGCGACCAGATGGTGGGCCGCTACCAGCTCCCCGCCGCCGATTGCGCCGTCACGGCGACCGGCTACACCGCCTACACGGGCGCCTGCATGGCGACGGGCGAGCGGACGCCCGTGGCGCTCATCGACGCGCCCGCTTCGGGGCGCCTGGCGGTGGGGGAGGCGGTCACCAACTGCGCCGGCGCGGCGATCGGGCCGATCAGCCGCATCAAGCTCTCGGCCAACTGGATGTGCGCCTGCGGCGAGCCGGGCGAGGATGCAGCCCTCTTCGATACCGTCCGCGCCGTCGGCCTCGCGTTCTGTCCCGCGCTCGGGGTCTCCATCCCCGTGGGCAAGGACTCGCTCTCGATGCGCACCGTCTGGGAGGACGGTGCCGGCGTGCCGCACCGCCAGGTCGCTCCACTCAGCCTGATCGTCAGCGCCTTCGCGCCCGTCGGCGACGTCCGCAAGACCGTCACCCCCGACCTCAAGCCGGGCGCCAGCCGCCTGCTGCTGATCGACCTGGGCGGGGGGCGCAACCGCCTCGGCGGCAGCGCGCTGGCGCAGGTCTACAACCAGGTGGGCGACCGCGCCCCCGACTGCGACGATCCGGCGCGGCTGCGTGCCTTCTTCGACGCCATGCAGGAACTGGTCGGCGCCGGCCTGATCCTGGCCTACCACGACCGCTCCGACGGCGGCGCCGCCGTGACCCTCGCCGAGATGGCCCTCGCCGGCGGCCGCGGCCTGCGCGCCGACCTGCCTGGCAAAGACCCGCTCGCCGCCCTGTTCAGCGAAGAGCTGGGCGCGGTGGTGCAGGTGGCCGCCGAGGCGCTCCCCGGCGTGCGCGCGGTGTTGCGGCGGCACGGCCTGGACGGCGTGACGCACAACATCGGCGCGCCCGCCGCCGACCGCTCGTTCACGCTCACCGCGGGCGGTGCGCCGGCGGTCGCCACCGACCTCGCGCGGGTGCGGCGCCTCTGGTCGGCGCTGACCCACCGCATGCAGGCGCTGCGCGACAACCCGGTCTGCGCCGACCAGGAGTACGACAACGCGCTCGACGCCGACGACCCCGGAATGACGTTCCACCTGACCTACGATCCCGACGCTGTTCCCCGCGAGGTGACGGTCAAGGAGCGGCCGCGCGTGGCGATCCTGCGCGAGCAGGGGGTCAACGGCCACGTCGAGATGGGCGCCGCCTTCACCCTCGCCGGGTTTGACGCGTCCGACGTCCACATGACCGACTTGCTGGGCGGGCGCGTCGACCTGGGCGGGTTCAGCGGACTCGTCGCCTGCGGCGGCTTTTCCTATGGCGACGTTCTCGGCGCCGGCTCGGGCTGGGCGCGGAGCATCCTCTTCAACGCGCGGCTGATGGAGCGGTTCGCGGCCTTCTTCGCCCGTCCCGACACCTTCACCCTCGGCGTCTGCAACGGCTGCCAGATGGTGTCGCAGCTCAAGGAGATCATTCCCGGCGCGGCGCACTGGCCGCGGTTCCGGCGCAACGTCTCGGAGCAGTTCGAGGCCCGCGCGGCCACGGTCGAAGTGGTCGAGTCGCCCTCGATCCTGCTGCGGGGGATGGCCGGTTCGCGCCTCCCCATCGCCGTGGCCCATGGCGAGGGGCTCGCGGTGTTCGGGACGCCCGCCGACGCCGCGGCGGCGGTGCCGGCGCTCCGCTACGTCGACGGGCGCGGGCGTCCGACCGAACGCTATCCGTGGAATCCCAACGGCTCGGCGGGCGGGCTCACCGGCTTCACCAGCGGCGACGGCCGCGCCACCATCATGATGCCGCATCCCGAGCGGGGCTTCCGCGCGGTGCAGCTCTCGTACAGACCCCAGGGGCTCTTCACCGGCGATGCGGGGCCGTGGCTGCGGCTGTTCCGCAACGCCTATGCCTTCGCGACAACCCGCTAGCGCCGATCTCCGCTTGCCAAACGGGGAGAACATCCACTAGACTTCACACCAACGTGGCGGTTGGGTTCGCGGCGGAGCAACCGCACACATGGACACGGAACGCTGCCTTGCGCACGGCGGCAATGAGGAGAAGGTGACATGGTGCCGTTTAAAAGTGTTTCTCCGGAAAAACGTCGTTTGGACGCGCGCCTGTCCTGGGCTTTGGGCGGCGCTGTTTTTCTCCTCTATCTGCTGACGCTTTCTCCCGGCCTGTTTCCCGGCGATTCGGCGGTGCTCGTGGCGCAGAGCCTGGGGGTGGATGACCGCGGACTGCCGGTGCGTCCGCTGTTTGCCTGGGCCACCGATCTGTGGGCGTCGCTCCCCGTGTTTGGTTTCGCCGTGCGGATGAACCTCTTCAGCCTGGTGTGCGCCATGGCCGCGGTCGTGCTGCTGTACCGGCTGGTCTCGTTCTACGTTTTCGAGGTCGTCTACGAGGAGCAGGCGCTCGAACAGGCGCAGCGGTTCTCGTGGATCGCCGGCGTGGTGGCGGCCGTGGCGGCGGCGACCGGCGTGCCGTTGTGGCAGGCGGCGACGCGGCTGCACTTCGAGAGCTTCGATCTGCTGCTGCTCCTGGGTTGCGCCGCGTTGCTGATGGGCTACGCCAAGACGAAACGGGCCGCGCTGCCGTATGTGTTCGCGTTTGTCTACGGCGCCTGTGTGCCGGAGTCGCCGATTTTCATCACGTTCGCGCCGCTCTTCATCCTGGCGGCGGTCCTCACGCTGTGGAAGAGCGAACGCCTGCACGTGGCACGCATCGGCTGGATGGGGGTGTTCGCCGCCTGCGGCATGGCATGCGTCTATTGGCTGGCGGCGTCGGCCTATCTGCAGAGCGCGGCGGGGCAGGCGGAGGGGTACGTCCGCGTCTACGACGTGGTGGTCGAGATGTGGAAACGGCAGTACCAGCTGGTGCGGGGGCTGCTGCCCGCCCAATGGGTCTGGATGCTGCTGCTGGGCGCCGCCCCGTGGCTGGTGGCGATGCTGACCGCGCCGCGCACGCTCAACAACGAACGCGGCTGGAGCTTCTCTTTTCTGCATCTGACGATGACCGTGGCGGCCGTCTGTGCACTGGTGAACGTGCCGTTCTCGCCGTGGGGCATCTACCGCACCCGTGCCGGGCTGCCGGTGCTCTCGGGGGTGATGGCCGGCGTGCTGGCCGCCTATCTGTGCGTGGTCTGGCTGCTGCTGTGGAAGGTGAAGCCGTCCAAACGCGACACGGGCGTCTCGCCGCTGGCGCTCACCGCCGGGCGCTGGCTGGGCCGCCTCTGCCTGTGGCCGCTGCTGGCCGTGGTCGCCGGCGCCGCGGTCGTCAACGGGTTCGAGGCGCATGGCCGCCGCGGGGCGTTCGCCGACCGGTTCGCCGACAAGATCCTCGACCGGCTGGGGACGCGCCGCTGGATGGTCACCGACGGTTCGTTCGACGCCCATCTGCTGGTCCGCGCCCGCGCGCGGCGGCAGCCGCTGTTCCTGATCGGGTTGCAGAAGGACACCGACAAACCGTACCAGGAAAAGCTGAAACGCTCGGTGGAGCAGGAGGGGATTTTCAGTGCCGCCGACCTCGTCCGCATCCGCAACACGATCGACTTGGGCGTGCTCCCCTTCATTCAGGATTGGTTCGCCACCGATCCCGACATCGGCGACAAAGTGGCCGTGCTCGGCGTCCCCGACCTGTGGTACGGCGCGGGGCTGAACCCCGTTTCGGAGTATCTTTTCTTCGGCGGCAGGCGCGATATCAAGGCGGTCCGTCCCGCCGAGCTGCTTCCCGGCTACCTGGCGTTCTGGGACGAGGCCGACCGGCTGCTGCCGCGGGTGGCGGCGCCCGAAGAGAAGCGGGACACCGTGGAACGGTACCGCGGCTACCTGCGGCGCCACATCGGTTTTCTGGGCAACAATCTGGCCGTCCTGTTCGAGGAACTGGGGGCGAACGAGGAGGCCTACGCCGCCTATGTGCGCCTGCGCCGGTTCGATCCCGAGAACGTCAGCGTCCTGTTCAATCAGTTCGAGATGATCCGCCGCGGCACCCATCCCGAGGACCGCGACGCCGTGGAACAGGAGATGAAGGACTACGTCGCCAATCTCAAGCACCGCTATTCGCTGTGGTCGCTGTCGCGCTACTTCGGCTATGTGCGCTCGCCCGAGCTCTTCTCCCGCCTGGGGTGGAGCTGGGCGATGTCGGGGCAGATGGGGGCGGGGCTGGCCGGCATCCGGCGGGCGATGGACCTGCTCAAGGAAGCCGACCGCGATGCCCTGCTGGCGACGATGGCGTCGATGTACGCGATGGGCGACGACCGCGGAAAATCCTCCGAAATCTATCAGGAACTCCTCAGGAAGGATCCCGCCAACCGGCAGGCGATGCTGTCGCTGGCCCGGCTGGCGATCCGGGACGGCGAACTTGAAACCGCTCGGGGTTGGATGGAGAAGGCGCGCGACCTGGGCGTGGCCGGCGGCATGTCGATGGGGATCGAGTTCGCCGCCCTCCACCTGGCGTCGGGCAATCTGAGCGACGCCCGCCTGCTGCTGCAGGAGGCCACCGACAGCCAGCCGCAGAACCTGCAGGCGTGGGCGATGCTCTCCGTGGTGCAGATCCAGCAGGGCGAGGTGGGCGACGTGGAGAAGGTCATCCTGCCGCGGATGATCAAGACCTGCGGCACGGTCGACAACTACTTCGTGCAGGTGACCCGCGCCCAGGTCGCGATGAAGAAGGGGAAGAACTTCTTCAACGAGGCGCGCGACGCCTTCATCCGCGCCGCCATGCTCCGCCCCGACGTCACCGGGGTCAAGGACATGGTGCTGCAGCTCGACATTTCGCTGAACGACCAGGACCGGGCCGAGCAGCACGCGCGCCAGATGCTCCGCCAGAACCGCAACCACGCCCTGGCCAACTATGTGATGGGGCACCTGCGCCTCAACCTGCGCCAGTACGGCGAGGCCGAGGATTTCCTGCGGCGGAGCGTCGAGGGGAACCCGACGCTCGCGGCGCTCAACGACTACGCCGAGTGCCTGCGCCGCATGAAGCGGCTGGAGGATGCCGAGCGGATCGCGCGGCAGGCGGTGGAGAAGAATCGGGAGATGTACGTCGTCTGGGAGACCCTGGCCTGCATCCTGATGGAGCGGGACAAGCTCGACGAGGCCGAAGAGGCGCTCGGCAAATCGCTGACGCTGGAGGGGGGCGGGGAGGACTTGCGCGTCACCGTCAGCATGGCCCGGCTGCAACTGCGCAAGGGCAACACCGCCCGGGCGCGCGAGCTGGCGGGGATCATCCGCAAGCGGCAGAACGAGCTGCCCGACTACGATCTGGAGCGGCTGCAGGAGCTCCAGTCCGAGCTGGGCCGGCGCTGAGTGCCCGTTGCCGGAAATTGCCGGCGGGCGCGGAAGCCCCTTTTGTGATTGTGTTTTGCCTTGTAAAGGCGTATCCTACTTAGCTTGTTGGTTGACGTTCTGCGTCGCTCGGACAGTTAACCAGATAACAAGAGGAGTTCACATGGCTAGGATACTCGTGCTTTACTATTCGATGTACGGTCACGTCGAAACAATGGCCTCGGCCATCGCGGAAGGGGCGCGGTCCGTGAAGGGCGCTGATGTCACGGTCAAGCGGGTGCCCGAAACCATGCCCCCCGATGTCGCCAAGCGAAACGGTTCGAAACTTGACCAGTCAGCCCCGGTCGCCACGCCGTCGGAATTGGTCGACTACGACGCCATCATCTTCGGAACCCCTACGCGATTCGGGAACATGGCCGCCCAGATGCGCAACTTCCTCGACCAGACGGGCGGACTCTGGGCCAAGGGCGGGCTGGTCGGCAAGGTGGGCAGCGTCTTCTCCAGCACCGGCACGGGCGGCGGCAACGAGAGCACGGTCATGAGCTTCGTCAACACCCTCATGCATCACGGCATGGTCTACGTCGGCCTGCCGTATGCCTGCCCGGAACTGGCCGATGTCAGCGAGGTCAAAGGAGGCTCGCCTTGGGGTGCGGCGACCATCGCCGGAGCGGACGGCTCGCGCCAGCCCACCGCCAAGGAGTTGTCGCAGGCCCGATTCCAAGGGCAGCACGTGGCCCGGATCGCCGCAAAACTGAGCGCATAGGCGTGTAAAACACAATTTCTTCGAAATGCTGGTTCGCCTGCACCGCGCCAGCGAAGGCGCGCCATACAACGGCATGAAACCGGCTGGCATGCCAATCCCTGCGCCGGGCGCCAAGCCTGATGAGGCGCTGGAGAAGGGCAACGTGGATGCGCTGGCCGGGAAGATCGCAGCGGAAACTCGTGCGTGTGCCGCGTGGGCGCTTCCGCACTGCGACGGCTGTCAAGTTGCCTGCGGGCAGCGTCGCACATTTCCGGACTCACGATGGACTCGTGACAGCCGGGGCGGGTCGCTTCGCCGTCGGCGATCTGGCCGAGGTAGACCGGGTTCCGCAGCAAGCTGGTAATCTGCCTGGCTGTCCATCTGCCGCCCGCCATGATCTTGCCGGTCCGCCGGGAGGTCCATTGCTTCGTTCTCCAGCCGAGGTGATCAATGCGTTGGGCGATTTCGCTTGGCGGCTGGCCGTCGGCGGCGCGTCGGAAGATGGCGCGGACGCGGCGGGCTTCGGATCGGTTCATGACGAGCTGCTTGGTCGCGGGATCGGCGTCGTAGCCGTAGGGTACCTTGCCTGCGAGGCGTCGTCCGTGCGTTTTCAGATAGGCCCGGGTCTCCGCAACCCGCGAGGCGATCATCCCACGCTCAAACTCGGCGAAGGCCGCCAGCGTGTGACGCAGAAGGCGATTGTGCGGTGTTGAATCCAGATCCGGCTGATGCACGAGGCGCCGTTCCACGCCAGCCTTTTCGAATTCGTCGAGCAGCAGAACGGCGTCGAGCATGTTGCGCGAGAGGC
>CAYVKQ010000033.1:12158-17134 GCA_964451945.1 uncultured Lentisphaerales bacterium | reverse complement strand
CTCGCCGCGCATCGGACTCATGCTCGACACCGCCTGGGCCCTGCATACCGGCCAGTCGGCGACCAACTTTGTCAAGGCCTTCGGCGAGCGCCTGTATGGCGTGCACCTCAAGGACTTTACCTTCGACGAGAAGGGCAAGTGGCGCGACGCGACGGTTGGCGAAGGCACGCTCGACCTTCCGGATCTCAAACGTGCGCTTGAAGAGGTCGGTTTCAGCGGCGAGCCGATCCTCGAGTTCGAGGGCGATCCGAGCAATCCCGTGCCCGCACTCAAGAAGTGCGTAGAGGCGATCCGTCGGGTATTCGCGTAGGCGGCCCGCCGCCGCGGCGCTCATTCAAAGACGTTGGGCAGGCGCAAGGGGTTCTGGATGGTGCGGATATCCATCCTTGCCTTCAACCGCGGATTTCCCTACGCTGACTCCCGGTTGTGCGCAGGAGAGACGCCTCCATCTGTCTCTCCGCATACAGGACGCGCCCGCCCGGGCGGAGCACCGGCCTGGCGGCGCGCCTTGCCCAAAAGGAAATGACCGATGAGCAGTTTCCGCACCCGTTTCGTTGCCGCCGCCGGGGCGGTGGTCCTCGGCGCGGCCTGTGTCGGCGCCGCGCCGCTGCGGCTGGCGCTGCCGCCGACGCCGCGGCCCGACTGGAGGCGGCCCGAGACCTATCTGCTCTGCCCACTGGCCTCCTATCTCCGCGAAGGACTGGAGACGGCGCCCGGCGTGCGGGTGCTGGGCAAGGACCGCACCGCCGCGCTGCTGCAGTTGCTGCGCGAGACGTGCGAACTCGAGGGACAGGAATTGCTGGCCGCCCTGTCGGCGGAGGCCCCGGTGGACGCCCTGCTCGATATCGCCGTCGAGTCGGACCAGATCCGCCTGACCCTACTCACCGCGGCGGGCATCCGGCGGACGGAAATCCCGCTCGCGGCGGACGCCGCCCAGGCGCGGGCGCCGGCCCACGATCGGACGATCACGCATGCCGCGGCCGTCGCCGACTGGCTGACTGACGCGCTGTCGCTGGACGAGGCGTCGGCAGCGGCCCTGAAACGGGCGCGCGAGGAGAAGGAAGCCTTTTTCACCGCCTACCACCAGTCGCGCTACATCATCGGCGAATGGATCGTCAATACCGGCGAGGCGAAGCTCGGCCCGCTGCATCCCCATGCCGCCAAGTACGCCGAGAATCCGGTGTATGCCGCACGCGTGCTGGAGTGCGCCTGGAGTATGACGCAGGATAGCCGCGAGACCGATTTCGGCCCCAGCGCGCTCACCATGTCCTGGATGTGTCTGCCGGCAGTCCTCGGCACGCCGCTCGAATCCTCCGCCCATGCCATCCTGCGTGAACGCCCCGAGCGCTTCGAGGCCGATCTGCTGAAGATGGCGGGGCCGCTCGCCAAGGACGATTTCATGCAGTTGCTGGAGCCTCCCGAGCCGCCACCCGCGCTCCCGTTCCAAGAAGGCGCCGCCACCCGTCCGCCCGGCTTCGCCTACGAATCGCCCACGCCGGAACAGCAGCGGGGCGCCGTCCGCTGCCTGGGCGCGATGCGCAGCGCCAAGGCGCTTCCCTTCCTCGTCGCCTGCGCCGGCAGCGGGATGGCGTCCACACGCGAAGCGGCGGCCACGGCCCTGGGCCACTACACGGGCGAGACCGGCCTCGATACGCTGGCGCGCCTGGAACACGATCCCGACCGGGCCACGGCCTTTGCCGCCTGCCACAGCCTGCGGCGGCGCGGCCGGAACCCCGAACGCCTTCTCCCCCTCGCCCGAGAACGGACGCGGGACGGCGTGAAAGACGCGCGCGTGGTGGAGACGCTCGCGGCGCTGGGCGAAACGGCCGACGCCCCGCTGCTGGACGCCTTTCCCGACGACCCGGCATCGCCGTGGCGCGGTCCGGCGGCGGCCGGGCTGCTGCGGATCGGCGGGGTGCCCGACGAACGAATCTGCAAGTGGCTGGATGATCCGGACGAACGGTTCGTGCTGCACGTTCTCGCCGCGTTGCCGGCCGGCGGCGGCGAGGCGGTCCACGACCGTCTGCATGCTTTGGCGAACACACCCGGCGGCGCCCTGGCCCGCGCGGCCCGGGACGCCGCCCTGCGCCGCCGTTCCGCCACGCCACAGGAGGAGGAGGCGTTCTTGCTCGCGTTCGAGCACCCCGCGCTCCGGCTGCGCGCGGTCGACGCCTGGGCCGCGGCGGACGATCCCGCCTCGCTCGCTTCGCTGGAACGGGCCGCGGCCAACCGCAACGCCCATGTCCGCGCCCGCGCGGCGACGGGGCTGTACGCGCGCGACCCGGCGCGCGGACGAGCGGCGCTGGCGCGCGCCAGCGGCGACCTCCATCCCTGGGTCCGCCTCCACGCCGCCGCGCTGCTGGCCCGGACGGCCGGGCCCGCCGAGGCCGGCATCCTCCGCACCGCGCTGGCGGCGGAACGCGACCCGGCGATCCGCCTCTATCTGGCCGACGGCCTCGCGCGGGCCGAGAACCGTCCGCCGCCGCCGCCGCCCCCCGCCGCCAACCCGATGGGCGGTCCGCAGAACATCACCTGGCACACCGGCACGGGCATCGACGCCCCCCACTCCCCGGCAAGGGGGTACTACCTGTGCGGACCGCAGTCGGCCGACCCGGCCGAAAAAGACCGCCTCGCCCACGCGGCGGGAAAGCGCTACATCCCCCGCTTCAACACCGTCTACAACTCGGGCCTGCTGATCACCGACGCCGACTGGCAGGACCGTTTCTGGGTGATGCTGCGCGGACAAATGACCACCAACGTGCTGCGGTGGAGCGACGGCGTGGTCTACGGGGAAGAGTCGATGAGCGGCGATGCCGGCCAGCTCTGGGAGAGCGGCTGGTCGCTCTTCTGCCATGACGCCGGGATCGATCCGGACCGGGTCGGCGGCGACATCGGCGCACTCTCCCCCGCCGAGGCGGCGGCCTGGCGCCACTGGGCGGGCGTCCAGGTGGTGCAGGGGTTCAACATCCTCACCGACTTCACGCATCTCTACTTCGGCAAGCTGCGGCCGGGTTTCCAGGTCGGCACCTACCTGCCGGGACAGGGCGTCATGACGCACGAGGACAAGCGCTGGGCATTCGATTTCGGCGGCTACTATTCCTACCAGGGGTGCACCCGTCTGCAGTACACCAACCTCAGGCGTTTCAAAACCCTCTGGCCCGACCGCCCCATCCAGTGGCTGGCCAACGGCTGCATCCACATCTACGGCAACCTCAACAAGGGCACGACTCCGCTCTACGACGCCCCCTTCCCGACGACGATCATCACCGACCGCGGCGAGCGCCCCTATTGCGACAATGTCAGCGCCTGGATGGCGGGTGCCGACTGCGGCTTTTTCGGCGGTTTCGCGGTCGCTCTCGAAAAGGAAAAAGGGATCTTCGGAATGCATGTCGAGTCGCTCTTCCCGGGCAGCCCCGAGCTGGAACGGGGGATCAAGAGGTATGCCGAGGTCATGGAAAACCACCTGCGCGAAAAAGGCGAGATGGCCAGAATCAAGGCTGAGACGCCGGCCGTTCCGGGGACGGATCTCGCTGCCGGGAGCGATGTCCCGCTCGCCGCCTTCGACGAACCGGCGGCGGGCGAGCCCCCGCACCGCAAGGCGGCGGCCGAGCTCACGGCGCGGACGCACCGCGCGTTCCTGATCATGGGGGCGTTTGTCTACGACTGCATGCGGGTCTTCCACGACCTGCCCCGCACCGTCTCCGCGCCGCAGGCGCTGGTCGTCCACCCGGCCTCCTGGCCGGGCGGGCAGCGCTTCAACGCGCCGGGGCTGCGGCTGCTCAACGCCTTCGACTACCTCCCCGACATCAACCAGGCCGCCGCCGACCTGGATTTCGCCCGCTACCGCTACATCGCGGTCTCCGGTCTCGACAAGGCGCCGCTCAACGACCGCACGATCGCGCGCCTCACGGACTGGCTGCGGGAACAACCGGGCGTGCTCTATCTCCACGGAACGCTCTCCCCCGACAACGCGCGCCACGCGGCCACGGCGCAGGAGCACGGCGTCCGGCTGCAGCGCGACTGGCCGTGGGAGGATGCCGTCGCCTCCGACGGCACCAACTACACGGTCACGGCCGGAACGGCGCAGACACTCGCGTCGGACCGGACCGGCGCGACCCGCGTGCTCTGGCGGGGAGAGGGGTTTGCGGGGGCGGTGCTGTTCGACCAGGGGCGGAACGACGCCGCCTCGCTGCGTCTGACGCTGAACCGGCTGGCCTCCGACCCGGGCATCGGGCTGGAGATGCAGGGCCCCGAGATGGTGGTGACTGTGCGCCAGGGACCGTTTGAAGGGGCGATGTCGACCTGGGGCGCGACCAACAGCTACACCCTCCGCGGCGTCGACCTGCTGACGGGCGAGGCCAACCCCAAGGTCGGCCCCGGCCGCGGCGCGGCCCTGGTCGCCGACCGTTTCAGCGGCACCTACATCGCCTCGTGGAATGGCGTGGCCATCCTCTGCAGCGCGCCCATCGCCGCCGTGGAGCCGGTCGAAAACGGACTGAAGGTGTCGTGCCCCGGGCTCATCCGCGCCGGGGCGGTGAGCGGACGCGCCGCGGTCCGGCGCACCGGAGGCGGCGAACTGCCCGCGATCGGACCGGAAGAGGCGGCGCTCGACTGGGTGCTTCGCGGCACGGCGGAGGGGACGGCACTGCTGCCGATCGGCGACAGCGGCAGCCAGGCGCTCTATGTGCGGAGCCGGCAGCCAGTGGTGTTTACACGCGACTAACAAAGGAAAGCCATGAAGATCACAAGCGAGGCGGTCAAGCGCTTTGCCAAGGAATGCGGGGCGGACTTGTGCGGGATCGGCTCGATGGACCGCTGGGAGGGCGCTCCCGGGAAGCGCGATCCGCGCTATGTGTTCCCCGAGGCGAAATCGTGCCTTTCGCTGGCGTTCAGGATTCCGCGCGGATACCTGCGCGGGACGGAGGAGGGGACCCTGTTCTCCACCTACACCTCCATGGGGTATGCCGGCATCAACG
>CAYVKQ010000033.1:0-12058 GCA_964451945.1 uncultured Lentisphaerales bacterium | reverse complement strand
GCATCAACGCCTTCATCTGCGGACTGGGGCAGTTCGGCTGGAGCAAACTTTTCCTGACTCCGGAGTTCGGGCCGCTGCAGCGTTTCGTCTCCTTGTTGACGGATGCCGAACTGGAGCCGGATCCCATCTTCGAGGGCAAGCTCTGCGACCGCTGCATGTGCTGCGCGCGCGGGTGCACGGGCGGCGCGATCTCCACGACGGAAAGCGACACCTGCAGAGTGGCTGGCCATGAAATCGAATTCGCAAAGATCGACCTGGGCAAATGCAGCAGCGCATACCGGGGTGGCAACCCCCACTACAATCCGTTTCTGCCGAAGGATTTCACCGACTATGACGCGTTGAAGTCGCTCTCCTGGCCGGGGTTTGCCGACTTGGTGGGCATCCCGTTGTACCAGCGCCATGCATGCGCGATCGAAGGCGCCCGCGGCTGCATGCGGGAGTGCTACATCCACCTGGAGAAAACCGGCAGGCTGAAGAGGAAATTCACCTCGCCCTTCCGCAAGCGCAAACCGTGGCGCATCGAGCTCGACGGCGGGGAACACGCGGTGGAGGGGTCTGCCGAGGGACCCGACGAGAATGTGCTGCTGTAGAAAGCGAGGGTAAAATGAACTGGAGAACTTGGATCAGTTGCCGGTTGAGCATGATAGTCGCCGTCGGGTTGACGCTGGTGGCGGCGGGCGGTGAAACACGCCCCGTGCGCGTGCTGCTCACGCCGATCCCCTGGGGCCAGCGTTCCTGCAACCAGGAGTGGGCCGGAACCGCCCTCTTTCTCAAGGATTGGTGCGCGGCCGCGCCCGATGTGGCGCTCATCGACGACGGCCAGGCCGCGGCCGTCCTGGGCCAGATGCTCAGCGCCGCCTGGATCCGCCCCGAAGGGTCGTTCTTCGCGGCGGCCAAGGCCCTCCTGCCGATCGACCTCTGCCTCGTGGTCGAAGCGCAGAAAGGAGGCGCCGCCGTGACAATCTGGCGGGAAGGTACGCCGCCACAGAAGTTCGAGACGGACCGCCGCGGCCTGGCCGGGCTGCTGACTGACATGTTCGACTGGCTCACCGCAAATGTCCCCGCGTTCGATCCCGCGTACGCCCCTTTCACACGGGCGTTTCTGGCCGCGAACGCCGGTTTCATCGCCAACGTCTACACCGCGCCGCACATGATCTCCCACTGGACATCGGCCGACGTCAGCACCGGCGACGTGCGCCTCGACATGATCCGCCCCCACCTCGCCTTTCTGGGCCGCTATCCGCAGATGCGCCGGGCGGCGCTCCACACGATCCGGGGATTCGACGGCGACGGCCGCCCGGCCCGCAAAGGGAGCGAGGTGTTCGAAGTCCGCGAGCTGGCGCTGCTGCACAGCCTGGGCACCAGCGAAGAGGCTGAGGCGATCGACGTCTGCGCCAAGAGGCTCAAGGCGAAGGAGACCGGCGCGCGTCTGGCGCGCTGGCTCGACGCCTTCGACCCCGACGCGGCGGTACTCGGCGCCCTCGCCAATCTGGACGGACCAGCGGCCGGCGATGACCTGGGGGTGGGCGACCGGCGGCAGGAGGGGGCGGTCGCCATCTTCGCGCTGGAGAAGCCGAGCGCGGCCCAGACGGCGGGGGCGATCCGCTGTCTCGGCGCGATGGGCCTCGCCGACTTCGGCGAACGGATCGCGCGGGTGGCCGCCTGGGAGGAGCCGCTGGCGCGGATCGCGGCGGCCGACTATTTCGCCGCGTTCCCGGCGCCGTTCGGCGACGACACCCTGCGCCGCCTCGCCGGCGACCCCGCCCCCGCCGTCGCCTTCGCGGCCGTCCGTGCGCTCATCGCGCGCGGCGGCGAGGACAACCGCCTGCTGCCGCTGGCGCGCCGCCTCTTCGACGCCGGTGTCAGCAACGCCGTTGTGACCGCGACGCTGGCCGATCTCGGCACGGCGGACGACGGCGCGCGGCTGCGGCGGGCCGCCGCCGGCGACACGGCCGCCGTGCGGAGCGCGGCGGCGCGCGGCCTGCTGCGCCTCGGGCTCGACCTGCCCGAAGGCTGGTCCACGGATCCCGACGAGGCAGTCACGCGCGCGGCCCTCGCCGTCCTGCCGGCCGCGCGCGCCGCCGCGCACCGCCAACAGTTGATCGCGCTCTGCAACCATCCCCTGAGCCGTCTCGCCGAGATGGCCCGCATGGCGGCCGTCCCGCTCAGGCCCGCGGAGGGCGAGGCGCGCGACCTGTTCGAACTGGAGACGGAGCACCCGTACATCCGCCAGCGGCTCGTGCGGCAGTGGGGCGCGGCCGGCGACGAAGCGGCGGCTCGGCATCTGGTGGCCGCCGCCGCCAACGCCAATCCCGACACCCGCGCCCTCGCCGTGATCGAGCTGGCGCGCCACCGCCCCGCCGCCGCGCGGCCGCTGCTGGCGCAAGCGCTCGCCGACGCCCACCGCACTGTGCGCCTCTACGGCGCCGCCGCCGCCGAAGCCTGCGCCGACGCCGCCGACCTGCCCCTGCTCAAACAGGCGCTCGCCGGCCAACCGGATGCCGAAACGCGGTTCTATCTGGAAGATGCCGTCGCCCGCTGCGAAGGACGTCCGCCGACGGTGCGGGAACCGGTCCACCGCGTCGTTGCCGACCGCTGCATGACCTTCAGTTGCGTCCTGCGGGAGAGCAGCCCCTGGAATGGCTACTACCTCCTCGGTCTCCCCTCCGACCGCGACTTGATGCGCCGGAAGCATGCAGAGGGCGCGGTCATGCTGCCGCGCGCCAACAAGACGGCGGGCGTGCCGAAACAGGTGCTGCTCGACCCACTCGAAGCCGACCGCTTCTGGCTGGGGATCGACGAGGAGTTCGACGGGCTCTGGGACTGCATCGACGGGCTGGTGCTGGGCGAGGAATCAATGAGCTTCTCCTCCCTGTGGGATCTCGGCTGGCGTCTTTTCTGCCGCGATCTGGGTATTGATCCGGCCCGCGTGGCGGGAGACCAGAAACGCCTCGACGAACGGGAAAAGCGGGGATGGGCCGACTGGTCGATGCGGATGAACATCGAAGGGTTCAACCACATGGTCGACTACATCAAGCTGCGCTACGGCAAGCGCCGCCCGGGCATCCAGATCGCCACCTTCACGACGGGCGAGTCGGGACCGAACGACTACGAGCACCTCTGGAAGTTCGACATCTCGGCCCACTACGCCTATGGCGCGCCGAGCCGCGTCCGCTACCTCTGCATCCGGCGCCTGCGGACCACCTGGCCCGACCGTCCGATGCTGTGGCTCAACCAGGGCGCGGTGGCCGTCCCCATCGCCCTGAACAACGCCGGCGTGTCGTACGAAATGCCGGTGCCGTCGCAACCCGTCCACGCGCTGGCGAGCGTCTCCGGCGCCGACACGCTCGCCACCTGGATGGCCGGCGGCCACAACGGTCTGTGGTCGGTCTACGCCTTCAGCCCACCCGGGAGCGGACGGGGGAGAGGCGTCAGTTTCATCGATGTCGACGCGTTTTTCCCCGATGATGAAGCGTTCGCCCGCGCCATCGACTTGTGCTTCAGCGGGGTGAAGGAGGCGCGGATCGAGAAGGAACTTTTAGGCGACACGCCCGCGCGCCCGGAAACATCCCTGGAGGAGAAGGGGGCCATCCCGGCGGCCCTCGACGGCATCCTGGGCGACGACTCGACTGCGGCCAAGAAGGCCCGCGCCGTCGCCGAGGTGGACGCAAAGCGGGCGGCGTTCCGCTACGGCTTCATGACCGAGCGGCTGCTGATCACCGAAGTGTTCCAGCGCTTCAGCGGGCTCCCCTTCCCCAATCACCCACGCGACGTGCTGCTGGTCGGACCGCTGCGGGCGCCCGGATTCGACATCGCCGGCGATTGCGACTACGTCGGACGATTCACCAACCTCGAGCACATGCCGCTCGACGGCTACCGCATGATCGCCTTCGCCGACAACGAGCGGGCGGGACTGAGCGACAACGGCATGCGCAAGCTCATCGCCTGGCTGCGGGCGACGCCCGGCGTCCTTTACATCCACCGCTGGCTGCCGGACGGTCCCGACGCCGGGCGCATCTGCGCGGAAAATCCGACGGGCGCCTTGAACGAGGTGTGGCCGTGGAAGGGCGACCTGTCACCCCTGACAGCGCCGCCGGACAATCGCGGCAACGTCAAGATCCGTGCCTACCAGCCGGTCGCGCGGGTCGAAACGCTGGCCGGCGAGGGCCAGGAAGCGGTGCTGGCCCTCTGGCGGCACCCCGACTACAAGGGCGTCGTGGTGTTCGATGCCGGCGTCGCCGGCGCGGTCCGCCTGCGCGAGGCTCTGGTGGGTCTGCGCGCGAAAGAGGGGATCGGCCCGAAGCTCGCCGAACAGATGGGGATGACGGTCGACCGCGACGACCTCTTCGGACACGTCTACTTCGAGGAGCCGCTGAAACAAGTCCCCGCCGGCGTCGATCTGCCGACGGGCATCCGCAATCCCGTCGTGCCGCCGGGTCGCTCCTCGGCCTTCATCCCGCGCGACCTGAGCCTCCGCTACCTCTTCGCCCGCAACGGCATCGCCGTGGTCGGGATCGAGCCCCTGCAGCGCGCCGAGGCAGGCGGGGACGGCGTCACGGTGGTTTCCGACGGCCTGCTGCGGGTCGTGGGCGACGCACCGCTGGTTTTCGAACGGGAGGGGCGCCCCCTCCCCGACGTGGCCGAGGAACGCCTGCTCCCCTGGACGCTGGAAAGCAACGAACCGGGCGTCGCCCGGATCCAGACGAAGGACCAGAACGGCGTCTCGTGGCTGGTCCGCGCGCCGGGCGGGTTGACCATCCGTAAAAAATAGGGAGGGTGAATGAACGAATCTGTTGCCGATCTGGAGGAAGTGGACGTCCTGGTCGCCGGCGGCGGGCCGGCGGGCGTGGCGGCGGGATTCGCCGCCGCGCGGATGGGCGCGCGGGCGCTCATCGTGGAGCAGTTCAACTGTCTGGGCGGCGTCGCCACCGCGGGCGGGCACGGCCACATCTGCCTCTACTCCGCCTGGGACTCGCGCGAGCGCGTGGTCGGCGGCATCCCGTTCGAGATGGCGCGCCGCGTCGCCGCCGCCGGGTATGGTGTCCACAACAACAGCTACGCCGATTTCGAAGTCGAGGGGATGAAGTTCGTCCTCGACCGGATGGCGGAGGAGGCGGGAGCCGGACTGCTCTACCACAGTTTCGCGGCAGACGCCGTGGTCGAGGACGGCGCGGTCCGCGGCGTGGTCGTGCAGAACAAGGACGGACGGCGCGTCGTGCGCGCGAAGCGGGTCATCGACTGTACGGGCGACGGCGACGTCGCCGCCCGTGCCGGGTGCGCGTTCGAACAGGGGGAGGCGGGCACGGGGCTGTGCCAGCCGGCGACGCTGATGTTCACCATCGGCGGCGTCAACCTGCAGGCGTTTTCCGACTTTCAGCGGATCGAAGGCTACAAGATGGAGGGCGTGTGGAAACGGGCCCAGGCCAACGGCGACATGCGTCCCTTCCAGTCGCGGGTGATGGGCTGGTGGTACACGCCCACCCGTCCCGACCAGCTCGGTGTCAACTTCACGCACGTGACCGGCGTCGACGCCACCCGCGCCGGGGATCTGACGCGCGCGACGATCGAGGCGCGCAAACAGGTGGAAGAGACGATCGCCGTGTTCCGCAAGTACGTCGGCGGGCTGGAGAACTGCCACCTCGTTTCAACGCCCGCCACGATCGGACTGCGCGAAAGCCGGCGGATCGCCGGCGCCTACACCCTGACCCGCGAGGATGTGCTGGCGATGCGCGAGTTTCCCGATTCGGTCGGCTACGGCTCGTTCTTCATCGACATCCACAATTGCAGCGGTCCGGGGATGGACCGCAAGACGGAACGGCCGCCGACGGGGCTGCGCTATCAGATCCCCTACCGCATCCTCGTCCCGGAAGGGGTGGACAACCTGCTGGTGGCCGGCCGCTGCGCCTCCTGCACGCACGAAGCGCTCGGCAGCCTGCGAGTGATGCCGCAGTGCGGCGTCATGGGGCAGGCCGCCGGGACCGCGGCGGTGCTGTCGCTCCGCGCCGGCGTCGCGCCGCGCCGGGTCGATCCCGGAGCACTGCAGCAGGAACTGCGGCGGCAAGAATGTATCGTGGCCGCAGACGATATCCTGGCCGCGAACGCGCAGTCGTAGGGAAACGCACAGACTCTGCGGGAACGGCTGGCCGTTCATGCGGACGTTGCTTCCGCGTCGTTTGGTCAGCATGGGAGAGCCCGGTGAACCAGTTGATTCTGCACATATCGCCTGTCGGAAAAGACTCCTGGTCGGGGCAGCGGCCGGCCGCGAACGCGGAAGGCACGGACGGCCCTCTGCGCACGCTGGCGGCGGCGCAGGCGGCGGTGCGGCGGCAGAAGGCCGGCGGCGGCTTGCCTGTCGGCGGCGTGACCGTCGAGGTCGCCGGTGGCGAATACCGCCTCGAAGCGCCGCTGGCGCTGACCGGCGCGGACTCGGGTACGCCCGGAGCGCCGGTCGTGTGGCGGGCCGCCCCCGGCGCCGAGGTGCGGCTCTCCGGCGGCGTGCGGGTCACGAACTGGCAAACGACGGACGCCCCGGCCGTTCTGGCCCGGCTGGCGCCGAAAGCACGCGGGCAGGTGCTGCAGGCCGATTTGCGCGCCTGCGGCGTGACCGATTTCGGCGTCATGGAGAGTGCTCAGGCATGGGCCGAGTCCGATCCCGGACTGGAAGTGTTCTGCCGCGACCAGCCCATGACCTTGGCGCGGTACCCCAACGAAGGATTTCTGCGGATCGCCTCCCTGTCGGCCGAGGACGGTCACCATATCCGCCAGACCTTTGGCAGCCGCATCGGCCGGTTCCGCATCGACGTTGAAAAGGAACGGCTGCGCCGCTGGGCAACCGAGCCGGCCCCGATGCTCCACGGCTACTGGTTCTGGGACTGGGCCGACCAGCGCCTGGCCGTGACGGCGGTGGATCCGGGTACCGGAGAGATCACGCTGGATGATCGCCGGCCGCACGCATACGGCTATCGTGCGGGACAATGGTTCTACGCCTTCAACCTGCTCTGCGAACTCGACCGTCCCGGCGAGTGGTACCTGGATCGCGCGTCGGGTATCCTCTACTTCTGGCCACCGCACGAACGGACGCCGGGCGATGTCGTGGTTTCGCTGCTGCGCGACCCGGTAACGCTCGACGAGGTGCGCCACCTGACCCTGCAGGGATTCCTGATCGAGCACGCGCGCGGCACGGCCATTCAAGTGACCGGTGGCGAAGCCGTGACGATCGCCGGCTGCATGATCCGCAATGTCGGCGGGGATGCCGTGCGCATCACGGGCGGACGGGGCCACCGAGTGCTCGACTGCGATATCTACCAGACTGGCGACGGCGGCATCCAGATCAACGGCGGCGACCGTCCCTCTCTGGTGGCGGGGGAACATGAGGCGGTCAACAACCACATTCACGACATCGCCCGCTGGAATCCGCTCTACAAGGTCGGCATCCAGCTCCGGGGCGTGGGCAACCGCGCCGCGCACAACCGCCTGCACGACCTGCCGCACACCGCCATCGGCTTCACCGGCAACGACCACCTCATCGAGTACAACGAAATCTACCGGGTCTGCACGCAGGCCAACGACGCCGGGGCGATCTACACGCCCGGCGCCCATCCCGAGGACTGGAGCATGCGCGGCCACCGGATTCGTTTCAACTTCCTGCACCACCTCTCCGGCTTCCGCGACGAAGGCTGCAGCGGCGTCTACCTGGACGATATGTTCTCCGGTACCGAGATCGCGGGCAACCTCTTCTTCCGCGTGTCGCGCGGGATGCTGCTGGGCGGCGGCCGCGACATCCATGTGCTGAACAATGTGCTGGTGGACTGTCCAACAGCCATCCATCTGGACGCCCGCGCCCTGGGCTGGGCCGCTCCGGACGTTCCCGCGGTGATCGCCTCGACGGAGCGGATGCCGTACCGCCAGGAGCCTTGGGCCTCGCGGTATCCAGAGCTGGTTCACATTCTCGACGACGAGCCCTGCCGCCCCAAGGGGAATGTCATCGCGCGCAACATCATCAGCGGCTGCGGCAAACCCTACAACATCGAGGACGCTGCCCGACCGGGCTTGCGCCAGGTCGACAACCTGGAGACCGGCGAACCGGGGTTCATCGACCGCGCACGGATGGATTTCCGGCTGCGCGCCGACGCGCCGGCCCTGAAACTGGGGTTTGAACCGATCCCGGTCGGACAAATCGGCCTGCGCCCATCCCCCTTGCGCCCACACATCCCGCCCCGCCGGCTCACACCACTTTCCACGTGCGGATCTCGAACGGCTTGAAGGCGGTCTCCAGTTCCGCCGCGGCCGACGGCGCGCCGTCCTTCCATTCGAGCAGGTCGGTCTCGACGAAGCGCCGCTTCGGATCGCGCGCCCGCAGCACGCCGCGCGCCGCCACGCCGCGGGTCTCGACCACGCGGATCACAAGGCACTCCTCTTTCTCGGCCCGTTTGAGCACCGCCAGTTCGAGCCCCTTGCCCGTCAGCGCGACGGGCAGGGCGGCGTCGCCCGCGGCATGGCCTTCGAAGCACGCGACGCCCTGGTTCAGCACCGCCGCCTGCGCCAGCACATCCGACGCGGCGAAATCGCCGGTGTGCGGCAGCAGGCTGTAGGTGAAGCGGTGGCTCCCCACGTCGGCCACCGGATCGGGCTCGGTCGGCGCGCGCAGCAGCGACAGCTCGATCGACGATCCCTTGACGCGGTAGCCGTACTTGCTGTCGTTGAGCAGCGCCACGCCGTAGACGCGCTCGGAAAGGTCGGCCCAGCGGTGGCCCACCGCCTCGAACTGCGCGTACTGCCACTTGGTGTTGTCGTGCGTGGCGCGCGCCACGTGGCCGTACTGGATTTCGCATTTCGCCTCGGCGGCGACAACCGTGGTCGGGAAGGCGACGCGCAGGAGCTTGTGCCGCTCGTTCCAGTCGGCCTCGGTGACGAAGTCGAGCCGCTTGCCATCGGTCTCGATCCAGACCGTCTGCCGCAGCACCGACTGGCCGACCCGCAGCGTGGCGCGCAACCCCGCGCGCGCGGGGCCGTCGATGCGGGTGACGGCGCCGTCCACCGCCGCCGTCCCGACACGCATGGTGCGGTAGTACTCGTCGATGTCCCACGCGTCGTACGTGTGGGGGTGGTCGTCGAACAGTTCGAGGCGGTTGCCGGTCCCGCCGGCCGCGATCAACTCGCGCCCCGCCTCCTTGTCGAACGCGCCGGTCAGCCGCAGGTCGGCGTCGAAGGTGTAGCGGACCGCCCCGTTTTCCAGCACAAAAGGCGCTACGACGGTAGATTCAGACGCGACCTCCGAAAACTCCGTACGCGTCAGTGTCGCAAAGCCGTTCGCGGGCACCCGCACCCGTGCCTGGCACGCGCCGCCTTCTTCCTGCAACGCCAGCACGGACGCCTCTCCACGGGCGCCGCGCCAGCCGTCGGGGAGGCGCACCATGCCGGTGAACGGCGTCGACGAGGGGTTGAAGAGCGTCAGCGCGCCATCGGCCCGTGGAAGCAACCGCCCGGCCGCAGCGCGCGCCAGCGCATCGCACTGGCCCACGACCTCCTGCAACTGCGCCACCGCCTCGTCGTAGACGCGGTGGATGCTCGATCCGGGGATGATGTCGTGGAACTGGTTGATGAGGACCGCCTTCCACAGCGCGTCGAACGCCGCGGCGGGGTAGCCGTCGGCGCCGGCCGCGGCGCACACCGCCTCGGCGGCGCGCAGCGCCTCTTCGGCGCGGCGGTTCCAGCGCTTGATGGCCGCCTGCGTCGTCAGGGTGGCGCGGTGGAACTCGAAATAGAGCTCGCCGCACCAGGTGTCGAGGTCGGAACGGTAGGCCGCCATCTTCTCCAGCACCGGCTGGGCGAAGCCGAAATGGAACCGCGGACATCCGTTCAGGTTGTGCAGCCGCAGGGCGCGTTCGACGTACTCCTCCTTGGGGCCGCCGCCGCCGTCGCCGATGCCGAAGAGGCAGATCGCCTCCTGCACCAGCCCCGCCTCTTTGTTGTTCCACTCGTTCTTGGCGAGCTCGTCGGGGTGGACGATGCAGTTGTAGGTGTCGGTCGGCGGGAAGTGGGCCAGCACCTCGCTGCCGTCGATGCCGCGCCACAGGAAGGTGTTGTGCGGGAATTTGTTGTAGCGGTTCCACGACAGTTTTTGCGTCAGGAAGTAGTCGATGCCCGCGCGGGTGAGGATCTGCGGCAGGTTGCCGGAGTAGCCGAAGACATCGGGCAGCCAGAGGTTCTTGACGTCGACGCCGAACTCGTCCTTGAAGAAATTCTTGCCGTGGACCAGCTGGCGGACCATCGACTCGCCGCCGATCAGGTTGCAGTCGGCCTCGACCCACATGCCGCCCTGGACCTCCCAGCGCCCGGCGGCGACCGCTTTTTTGATCTTGGCGTAAAGCGACGGATAGTGCTGCTTGGTGAAGGCGTAGAGCTGCGCCTGCGAGGCGCCGAAGCAGTAGCCGGGATAGCGCTCGATCAGCGCGATCTGGCTGGCGAAGGTGCGGCCGCACTTGCGGATCGTCTCGCGCACGGGCCACAGCCAGGCGGTGTCGATGTGGGCGTGGCCGACGCCGGTGACGTCGACCGTCGCGGGGTCGGTCGGGAGATCGAAGAGCGGCCGCAGCGCCGCGCGCACCGCGGCGGCGCCGCCGGTCGGCAGCAGGTCGAGCGCCTTGCTGCAGCCCCGCAGCACCTGCAGCTTGCGCGCCGTCCCCTCTTTCAGCATGGCGGCGAGGTTCCCCAGAACCGCTAGGTCGAGCCACAGGTGCCAGGCCTCGGTGTCGAAGCGGCAGAGCCGCATCTTCGCCACCGAGCTGGCGTAGTGGCCGTGGTGGCGCTCGGGGTTCTCCTCCCACGCCGGATCGCCGGAGCGGACCACGCCGAAGAGGCCGTTGCAGCCGGTCTCGATCCACAGGTCGACCGCCTCGCCGCCGGCGCACGCCGGGGTCAGGCGGAGCATGTCCTTGTTTTCGTGACCGTCGAACACCGAGCCGCTGGTCAGGCCGACGAGCGGGGTGCCGTCGGCGCCGAAGACGAGGGTCTCGCCCATGAAGTCGAGCTGGGCGACGACCGCGGCCCCTTTCCACTCCCCTGGAATCCTGCCCCGTACGTGGAACCAGCCGCAATCCCATGTCTTGCCCCACGGCTCGCCCTCGCGGATCGGACGGTAGGCCAGCTTCTTCCGTTCGCCGAACGGCACCGGCTCGGGTGTGACCGCGAACACGGCCTCCAGCGGCGCGTGGCCGGTCAGAATTTCGCGGGAGAGGCGGCGGATCACTTCGTTGATGCGCGCCATGTGGACGTCGGCGTAGAAATGGGACATAGTGGGTAGGAGTTAGGGGGTTAGGAGAGGTGGAGGAGGCGGTTGGTTTTTTTGCCCGAGCGGAGCACGGCCAGCCGCCCTTCGATCAGGCAGGCGGCGTCGAAAACCGCCGCCGCGTCGCCCACGCGGACGTTGTTGACCGAGAGCCCGCCCTGCTGGATCAGGCGGCGCGCCTCGCCCTTGCTGGCGCAGAGTCCGGCCGCGGCCGCCACTTCCACCACGGGCTTGCCGAGCACGGCGTCGCGCGGCAGATCGGCGGAGGGGACGTCGGCAAAGACCGCCAGCAGGTCGTTGACTGAAAGGCCCTCGAACGAGCCACCGAACAACACCTCGCTTGCCCGCTGCGCCGCGGCCAGCCCCGCCTCCCCGTGGACGGCCCGGGTCATCTGTTCGGCCAGCACCCGCTGCGCCTCGCGCTTCCCGGGCGCCGCCGCCACCGCGGCCTCCAGCTGCCGCAGCTCGTCGTCGGACAGGAAGGTGAAGATCCGCAGGAAGCGCACCACGTCGGCGTCGAGCGTGCGCAGGAAGAACTGGTAGAAGGCGTAGCACGAGGTGCGCCGGCGGTCGAGGTAGATCGCGTTCCCCTCGCTCTTGCCGAACTTGCGCCCCTGGCTGTCGCACACCAGCGGGAAGGTCAGGCCGTAGGCCGCGGCCCCCTCGACGCGCCGCACCAGCTCGGTGCCGGCGGTGATATTGCCCCACTGGTCGGAGCCGCCGATCTGCAGGCGGCAGCCGTACTGCCGGTAGAGGTGCAGGAAGTCGTAG
>CAYVKQ010000032.1:0-17332 GCA_964451945.1 uncultured Lentisphaerales bacterium | reverse complement strand
CCGCCGGCGCGCGCATCGTGGTCGGCATGAGCGGCGGCATCGACTCCGCCACGACGGCGGCGCTGCTCCAAGCGGCGGGTGCCAAGGTGCTCGCCGTCACCCTGCGCATGCGCGCCTGCGGCGAGGCGGCCGGTGGCGGTGCGTCCCCCTGCGGTCTGGACGCCTGCGCCGCAGCGGCGGCCGTCGCCGCGCAGCTCGGCATCCCGCACCGCGTCATCGATGCGCGCGATCGCTTCGACCGCGAGGTCCTCCGCCCCTGCTGGGAAGCGTTCGACGCCGGCCGCACGCCCAACCCGTGCGTGCTGTGCAACGCCCGTGTCAAACTCCCTTTGCTGGCGGAAATCGCCGACGCCCTCGGCGGCGGACAGATCGCCACGGGACACTACGTCCGCACCTCCGTCGGTGCCGACGGCGTCTGCCGCCTCTGCCGCGGGGCCGATCCCGCGAAAGACCAGTCCTACTTCCTCTACGCCGTCGCCCCCTGTCTGCTGCGGCGCCTGACCCTCCCCCTTGGCGGCCTGCACAAGCGGGAGGTCCGGGAAATCGCGGCCGCCCGCGGCCTGGCCAACGCCGGACGCCCAGAAAGCCAAGACATCTGTTTCGCCGACGAAGGCGACGCTCCGTTCGCCGAGACCCTGCGCCGCTTCCTCGGCGCCGCGGCCCGTCCCGGGCGACTGCGCCACCGCGATGGACGGAGCCTTGGCGCGCACACCGGCGTGCACCAGTTCACCGTGGGCCAACGCCGCGGCATCGGCGCCTTCGGCCCGCATCCGCACTTCGTCGCGGCCATTGATGCCGCCACTGCCGAAATCACCCTCAGCGACGATCCCGACGACCTGCTGGCCGACGCCTGCCGCGCCGCGGCGTGCGTCTGGCACGGCGACCCGCCCGCGCCGGGAAGCGCCTGCCGGGCGCAGATCCGCTACCGTCAGCACGCCGTGCCGGCCACCGTCCTCGCGAACGACGGCGGCGTGTGTACTGTCCGCTTCGCCCCCCCGGTGCGCGCCGTCACGCCGGGTCAGTCGCTCGTCCTCTACGACGGCGACACGGTGCTCGGCGGCGGCGTCATCGAGGCCGCTTGGCGCGCGCCAGACGGAAAATGAAAGGCGGGAGGCATATGCGGTTCGGAATCTGTACAGGCGCGGATCGCGCGGACGAGGCGGCGGCGGCGGGGTTCGACTTTGTCGAAATCACGGTTCCGGAACTGATGCGCGAAGCAGAGGGCGCCGCGTTCGCGTCATGGGCGGAGCGCGTCCGCACAGCGCCGGCGCCGGTCGAGGCGGCCAACTGTCTCATTCCGGGAAACCTGAAAGTCACCGGCCCCGACGTGGATGCGGCGGCGCTGCGGCGCTATCTGGAGCCCGTCATGCGCCGCGCCGGCGCAGCCGGCATCGCAGTCGTCGTCTTCGGCAGCGGCGCGGCACGCCGTCTTGCCGACGGCTTTCCGCCGGCTCGCGGCTGGGAGCAATTGGCCGACGCGGCTCGGCTGGCGGCCGGAATCGGCGAACAGCACGGCGTCACGGTCGTTCTGGAGCCGCTTTTCGCCCGCGCCTGCAACCTCTTCAACCGCGTGGACCAGGGCGCGGCGCTGGTCGACCGGGTGGGCCACCCGCGGCTGCGTTTGCTGGCCGACCTGTTCCACATGGCGGCCGAGAACGAGCCGTTTGACCACATCGCCGCCGCCGGAGAACGGTTGGCGCACATCCATGTGCCCACGCCGTCGCTGCCCGAAACAGGCGAGGGGCCGGCCTACAACTTCGCGGGCTTCTTCGGCGCACTGCGCGCCGCCGGCTACGGCGGCCGCGTCTCGGTGGAGGACAACCCCGGGCTTCTGCGCGCGCACCCGCCGCCGCTCACGACGGCCTACCGCGCCATCCTCGCCTTCCTGCGCCGCGAAGCCCACGGCGGCAGGTGAACCTGAAACCGGCCCATTCACCACAAAGATCACAGAAAAGCAAAGGGTTCAGGATTCAGGGTTCAGGAGATGTTCTCGCCTGAACCCTGGCATCCTGAACCCCGATCTCCGGATCTCAGGGCGCCGGGTTCACCGCCGCCGGATCCTTGTCTTTCTTCTCCTTGGCCGGCTTGTCCGCTTTCGGTTCCTTTGCCTTGGGCGGAACGGGCGGCGCCAGGAACTCCTCCTTGGTCAGATCGCCGCTGCCGTCTTTGTCCAGTTTCTTGAACCGTTCTTCGGCGGAGGGCTGCTTGGCGGCGCGGGCGGCGTCGTATTTGTCGCCCAGTTTCTGCTTGCGCTCCTCTTCGCGCTTGGCCTGCATCGCCTTGAACTCGTCGAGCGAGACGAGCCCGTTGCCGTCGGTATCGACCGCGGCGAGCCTCTTTGCCCCCCAATCAGGCTTCGGCGGTTTCGCCTTGGCCGCGCCCCCGTCCACCGCCTGCTCCGCGCTGGCGCACAGCGCTCCCGCGCACAGCAACCCGACCAGAAACAGTTTGTCTCTCATCTGTTCTCCTTTCGTCGCGGCGCGCGTTGGCGCGCCCTTTCCCTGGTGATACACACACCAACGGACGCGAACGGTTTTTATTGTATCACGCCGGAAGCACGGGTGAATAGGGGTGCAAGTGCCCTGTGGCAACTCCAACCAAGGCCGCATGCGTGCGGTCGAAACCGAAACCGCCATCGGTACCGGGTGAATGGAGCGCCCTCCCCAGGCTCACGGCTGCACTGCGTAGACCGCTCCGCTCAGCGTCAACGGCCGGACATCGCTGGTCGTGCATGTGATGGTGACTGGCAGTCCTGGCTTCAGTCCGCCGCAGGCCACCTCACCCACAGCCCAGGACAAGCCGCTCCAGATCGCCTTGTCGTAGGCGATGGCCACTGGCAACTCGGCGCCGTCCTGCGCGGCGCGGATGACCAGTATCTTCCCGAGCGATTTCCCTTTGGGCGGCGAGCCGCCAGTGACGCGCAGCGGGCCGGCGCCGTCGCGCTGCCGCATGACGATCCGCAGGTGTCCGTCGCGCGGCGGAGCCGCGAGTGTGTAACTGACTTGCCGTGCGTTCGCTTCGCCGGTGAACTCCGCCAGCAGCCGGCTGTCAGTCGGAATCTGAACGTCTTCCTGGATGCCGAGATCATGCGCCGCGTCCGCATACTCCCCCACTCCAACCAAGGCCAGTTGCTCGGTTCCGAGACGGATCGTGATTTCTGCACGGCCGGCGGATGGCGAGGCTGCCGTCCCTCCCTGCGGTTGGCGGGCGTCGCCCGTGATTTGCGGCACGAACCCGGCATCGCTGAAGAGCACGCGCGCACGGGCGCCCGCTTCGACGGGCAGGGGCAGGTCGGCTGGAGTCTGCCCGGGATTGACGACGGCCAGCAGACCGCTGTCTCCGCGCATGGCGCTGAACCCGTAAGGCGCCTCCGAGCCAGGCATGGCGCCGAAGGTGCCGAACACTCCCGTCCGTTGCAGCCCGAGGTACCAGCCCTGCACCCGCGCGAACCAGCGGCCCTTCGCCTCGTCGAGCAAATCGAGGTTGCCGTAGTAGGTGTTGACCCAGCCGCCGCGCGCCAGCGAAAGGATGAGCATCCCCTGCCAGGCGGCCGTGCGCCGGTAGTAGCAGGTGCCGGTGGTGCCGATCATAAAGCCGGAGTTGTCGACATGCTTCAGCGGCAGGCCGTTCCATTCGTAGACGCGCACCAGATGATCGGAATAGACGTCCTTGGCCCGCCAGAAGTTCATCGCCGGCACGTCGGCCGGACGCGGGTCGCCGCAATAGAGCGAATCAAACACCTCCAGCCAGCGCAGGTCGAGCGCCTTGGTCAGCGGCAGCCCGGTGCCCTGCTGTGTCCCCGTCTCCTCGTAGCCATTGTAGGCCATCAGCAGCACGTCGGGGTGCTCCCTGCGGAAGGCCTTCATCGCCCCGCGCCAGGCGGTGACGTTGGCCGCGCGGATCTCCGAAGGCAGCATCACCCGGCGCAGCTTTTCCGGCGCCGCCAGGAAATTTGCGAAATCGAACTTGAACGCCCGCACGCCGCGCCCGTACCACGTGTGCAGCACGTCCGTGTAATCGGCCAGGAAGCCGCCGTAAAAGCAGCAGCATGCGTTGCGCTGCTCGTCAAACGAATCACGCCAGGCCGGCGGACAAGACATCTTGCAGAGCGTGTTGGCCGTGACCCAGAGCCCCGGCTTGACGTCCGCCGCGCGGCAGCGCTCCAGCCAGCGATCCGGCCCGTTGGGCCAGTGAGGCTTGCGCCACTCGCGGAAGGCGCCGTCGGGCGCGTACCAGAAGGCGTCCATCAGGTAGTAGTCGAAGCGGATGCCCAGACCTCGCAGGCGGATCAACTCGTCCAGCTGACGCAGCGCCAGCGCCTCGGTCAGCTCGACATTGTCGGAGAGCTCGTCATAGGCGGCCCAGTTGATGTAGACAGAAACCGGTTCCTTCAGCATGGGTCCACCTCGGTCTCAATCAGCAGCGCCGCGTGGATGCGAACCGCCGCCAGACCGAGCGTCAGCCAGCCGCCGCCCCACTCCCACGTGATCCGTCCCTCCTCCAGGGCGCAACGCACGGCCAACGGACGGCGTGGCAGACGCATGCGCACCGTGACCGGCCCCGCCAGCGGGATTTCGTCGATCCCGCCGCTGTTGGGAAGATTGGGCAGGCCGCTGGCGCGGTTGACCAGATGGACCAGGACCGTGCCGCCACGGCGGCGCAGGGCGACGTCGACGCAGGCGGGTGCGTGGACGCGGATTTCCGGATCGGGCAGCAGACGCTCGGCCAGCGCACCGATAAAGCGGCGCGTCAGCGGATAGCGATTGTGGGCGAAGTCGCGGAAGAGATCGGCGGGAACGTAGAGGACCCGGCCCTTGCCGACGCGTTTGATGACCGCCGCGGAATGGGGCAGGAGCCGGTCTTCGAGCTGGCTGCCGCTGCCGATCCGTCCCAGCGCCTCGGCGGTGGTCGCCTCGCCCAGCCGCCAGGTCTTGCTGTAGAGCGACACGTCGCCGTCATCCGCGGGCACGGCATAGGATTTCTCCGTCTCCACGGCGAGGCTGCGGAAGCCGAGGAAAGCGCTGCCAAAGCGGTCGAAAAGGGCGCTGCCAGTGAGCAGCAGGTTGCCGCCGGCCTTGGCGTAGACTTTGAGCGCCGCCACCATTGCGTCCGAGAGACGGTCCTGCTCGGGGACCACGACCACCGGAAATTCGGCGAGGCGGGGGAGCAACGCCCACTCGTCGAGGATGTCGACCCCGTAGCTGTTTTCGAGCAGGCTGAAGACGGCCCCCTGCACCGGCGCGACGTCGACGTTCCACATCAGGTTCTTGCCGCGCACGTCGGCGAAGAGGTGGTGCTCGGAGTGCAGCACGGCGATCTGCGGCATCGTCTCGGTGTGCTGGCAGACGGCGCGGCGCGCCTTGACAAAGGACGAGACTCCGGCCAGCCGCCGCTGCCGCCAGTCGATCAGGCGGCCGTCGCGCACCGGCGGGTGCTCGTAGATCTGCACGTTGCCGCCGAAGCTCAGCAGCACGGCCGCCTCCTGCATCAGCATCTCGGGCGGCTTGACGGTCCAGGGCGAATCGGACTTGCCCATGCCGTGCGAACAATAGAAATTCCACAGCATGATGTCCCACGGCTTGCCGCGGGTGGAGAGAAAGCGCGCCTCGCAGCGGCTGCCGTCGAGCCCCCAGACCCAGGCGTTGTCGCCGCTGATCCAGTCGGTGGGGACGGCGGGTGCGCCGGGGTTCTTGAAGGTTTGCAGCCAGTTGGAGCAGACCAGCACACCCGGCTTGTGGCGGTGCACGGCATCGCAGTAGCGTTTGACGTAGGCGTAGAAGCTCTCGCGGGTGAAGTTCCACCAGCGCGGCCACGCGGGATCGTCCTCCTTGAGCGGCGGTTCGGCGAGCCCCGTCTGCCGCGTCCAGGCCCTGCGGCACTTGGCGCAGTAGCAGGGCTCGACGGCCCACAGGTCGCCGTCGATCCAGAAGCCGTCCACGCCGTAGCGGTCGATCAGCTCGATCAGTTGCGGAATCATCAGCTTGCCGGCGTAGGCGCCGCGCGGACACATCTTCTCGCCCGCGGAGGCGCCGGCGCGGGTGCCTTCGGCAGTGACGACGCACCACTCCGGATGCTTCGCGCCGGCCGCCTTGTCCCAGATGCCCGAATAGTGGCAGTGCAGCGGCAGACCGAGCGCGCGGGTGGCGGCGCGCCACTGCTTCATCGCGTCATGGGTGAGCCCCGGCGGCACCGATGCCTCGGTGGCCTTGCTGAACCAGCTCGTGTAGCCGGGATGCCCCTTGCAATCGGTCTGCACAAAGTCGGGGGCCATCAATCGCAGCATCGGCACCAGTTCGGCCTCGCTGCAGCGGGTGCCCAACTCGGTGTCCTTCGCCCCGGCGTGCAGATCGTAGTGCAGCCCGAAATAGAACCGGTCGCCGTGCCACTTGCCGCGGTGGATTCCCATGTTGCTCCTCCTTTTCAGTGTGTTCCTGCCTTCAGAAACGCCTCGTACGCCCACTGGTCCCATTCGGGCCGGACGCCGATGCCGTTCAAATCGGAGTAGTTCTTGGCGATGAACCCGCCGTGGAAGGTCTCCACCAGACGGCGGGTCTCGGCCTCGATCAGGCTGCGGTCGCCGGTGGGAAGATCGACGCCAGCGCCAGCGAAATCATTGCGGCGGCCGCCGTCGAAGTTGAAACCGATCCGTTCGCCGCAGCGGCATTCGATGTTTTCAAGGATGATCTCGCGCGGGGTCGACGGCATGGGTATTCCCTCCCGGTTCCGGGGTTTCCGATGTACTGGATGTGTAAGCATACCACGACAGGTGTCGGGGTGAATCGAAAAAAACGCGCCGAGGCGCGGGCTTGCCACGCGCTGCGGCTTGCTTTATAGTACCCCTATCCTGTGGCGGCCGCATGGTGCCCGCCGCCGCAGCGCCGCCGAACGAAAGGAACCGCCATGCCGCTGACTCTCACGCCCGCCACCGGCTACATCGCTTGCGTCGGCTCCGACGTCTGGGGACGGCTGCGCAGTCTCGCCTGGTATGCGGCGCAGCGCCCCGACGGCATTGCCTGCCTCTTCGCCGCCGACAGCCTGGACGGCGCCAGGCAGGCGGCCGACACCCTCCGCCGCATCGCCGCCAAACGCTGGCCCCGCCTGAAGGTGATCGTTCCCGGCGACGCCACCGCCAACACGGCCGAGGCCTTCGTCCGCCGTTTCGCCGACTGGAAGGTGTTCCATCCCGAACTGACCGCCTGGGTGATCGATGCCTCCGACGCGATGCTGCCGGTGCGCGAGGCGCTCGCCGCGGCGGCACGCGCCGATGCCGCCGTCAGGCTCGTCGCGTGTGAGCGCGACGGGGCGTGGTGGCAGTTCGCACGCGACCCCGCCACCGGCGCGCTCGCCGCCGTCCGCACCGAACCGCCGCCCGCCGAGGGCGTCGACAACGGTCCGCTCACCGACCTGCTCGAACCATTTTGCCAGGGGGTCGCCGAGGTCCGCTGGCGCGACAGCCGCGCCCCGCTCACCCTCGACGCCGACGCCGTCGCCCGCATGGTCGGCGCGGGCGCCGCCGGCAACTGGAACTGGCACGCCATGGTCGAGGCCGCCACCGGCGCGCCGTGCAGCCAGTACGACTACGACTTGCGCGACTTTCTGGCGACGACCCTGCATGCCATGGGCGTTCCCCACGCGCGGCTCAACGTCCGCCTTGCCTGGACGACGCTCAAGGATGACCCGCTGACGCTCGACGTCGCCGTCTGCCGCAACGGACGCCTCTTCCTCTTCGACTGCCAGACCGCCGACGAGCGGGAGGGCGGCCTGAGCCCGCAGGCCGCCGACCTCGCGCGCGGCATCTTCGCGCGCCTCGGCGCCACGGGCGTCGTGCTCCGTCCCAACCGCTGGGCGACCGGCGCCGAGCGGACCCTCTCGGCGCTGACGCCGGCCGCCCGCCTTTTCGACGCCGACGCCTGCCGCCAGCTTTTCTCGCGCCTCGGCGAGCTGCTCGGCATCCCCGTCCCGGCCGCCCTGCGCGAGGCGGAGCGGACGTCGCTCCGCTTCGGCGGCCGCAAGCTGCCGGTCATGACCGCCGCCAGCGACGCCCAGCGGGTCGGCGCGGCGGTGACGGTCGACGAGCGGATCTACGACGTCTGGCGCGGGGCGCACGCCGCCGACGCCTCGACCGACTGGCCGTGGCGCGCGGTGCGGGTCACCCCCGACCGCTGGTTCCTGCAGGGACGCGTCATGCAGGGGGGCAGCGCCGACGAGCTCTGCCGACGCCTTGCCGCGCGCTTCGCGTCCGAGAAGATCCGCGCCGACATCCGCTTCTTCGAGCTCTCGGCCAACCGCCGCTACTGGCACGCCCTGCTGGCCGTCCCCGGCGAGCCGCACCTCTTCCCCCGCTGGCTGCGCAAGTGGGAGAAGTTCCCGCTGATCGTCTGACCCGCGAAACTCCTGCAAAACCCCTCGTGGCATGGGCGTCGCGCTCATGGAATACGGGCAAGATGCCTGTGCCACGCCTGCAGGCAAGGGGTTTTGCAGAGTCTCTCGCGCCCTACTTCTTCTTCGCCGCCGCCTTGGCGACCTGCGCGAAGAATCTGCGCCAATAGGAGGCGTCGATCCAGCGATAGAGACGACGTTCGGCGCGGGCGAGATAGGCGTCGAGCGCAGCGAACCGCCGTTCCGCCAGGCCGGGGCTGGGACGGATGCCATGCGCGGCCTCCAGCGCCTGCCACAGACGTGTCTGGAACGCAACGAAAAAGAGCAGGAGGCTCCACGACCGCCGCTGCACGGACGGGAGACTGCGCCCGCGTGCCGCCGCCTCGCGCAGACGCGGCGTGTATTCCCGCAGGACGCGGCGCACGGCGGCGACGCGCTCGGGATTCGCATCCGTCTCCCACCAGGCGTTGCCGTGGACGCGGGGTCCATTGGCCGCGGTGAAAGCGTGATAGAAGTCTTGTGCGACGGACCCCTCGCTGCCAAAGGCGTCGACAAAGAAACGGTCCACAAACGGAGCCAGCGGCGCTTTGCAGTTCCAGAGCCAGTGCGCCAGCGCATGCTGCCCGAGCGAGGTCGGCACAAAGGCGCGCTGGAGCTGGCAGCTCAGGATGCCGTTGACCCCGGCGCCGCGGTACTGGCCGACCTCCTCGGCGAAGAGGGCCGCCGCGTCCATGCCGAGCCATTCGTTGGGGAAGTTCTGCCAGAGGGGGTAGTCAAAGGCGAACGCGTCGGTTCCCGGCGGCAGGTAGCGCTGCCAGGCGCGCAGCATCGCCGCGTAGTCGCCGTTGGCGCGGGGCGTGGTCACGGCATTGCGCGTGTAGGGCACCGGCGGCGGTTCGGCAGTGCAGCGGGGATCGAGGATGGCGTGACCGTAGCAACGAGAGATCGGCGCGAACATGAGAATGACGTTGTCGCCCAGCCGGTCGGGAGCCACGGACGTCGGCGGCCACATGGTGTTGGAATAGCAGAGCGCCGCCAGCTTCATGCGCGGCGCGGCGGCCAGCAGCCGCGGCGAAATCTCGTTGAGCAGCGTGACGTACCAGTCGGTCGGCTGCTTCTCCGCGCAGAGCGGGCATTCGCACATGTTGTTCGTCCCGTCGCTGAGCCAGACGTGGAGCACGTCGATCCCGGGATGCGCCGCCGCATAGGCGATCACGGTGTCGACGAAGCGCCGCCGCGCCTCGGGATTGCCATAGCAGAGCTCGGTGTTGATGGGAGCCCCGCCAAACCACCCGCGCCGCCCTTTCACCTCGGCCAGCAGCGGCCGGACGTCTTCGGGCGGCTCGGGCGCCGTCTCCCATCCGGCCACCTCCGGGAAGCCCACGGTCGAGCAGGTCCAGCCGTGGCCGACGCGGTGCAGCAGCAGGCCGCGTTGCCGCACGGCCGCCGCGACGCGGGCATCGAGCGCCGCGCATTCCTCAATGCTCAGCAAATGTGGATCGCGGATGGAAGGCAGATCGGCCCGCTCGTAGTACCGTCGCCAGAAGTACGCCGACACGCGGAACTGCAGCATGTAGGCGTTCATGCCGACCTTGGGCATCCAGTCGACCATGTCGAGCACCTGTTCGATGGCATTGGCTCCCTCGATCACGATGCCACGGTGACGGCAGTCCGCGGTCTCGTCCACCTCCCACCCCGAGAGGACCGGCGGCCGGATCGGCGGCAGCAGCTCGCCGTCGCGTCCGGGACGGATCCAGCGTGCGCCGAGCTGCTCCAGCCAGCGGTAGACCGCGAAAAGCACGCTGCGCGGATTCGAGCCGGTCAGGATGAGCCGCCCGCCCGCCGAGCGGATCACCAGCCGGTCCTCCCAGCGGTCGGCGGGACAATCGGCGCCGCACGACGCCGCGTCCGCGCTGGCCAACAGGCCCACGACGATCCCCGTCCCGGGCGGCCGGCCCGGCGGCGCCTTGCGCACGCGCGCCGGTTGCGCCGTCATCCGCCGCAGGCAGCGGGCCAGTTCGCGCGCGGCAAAGCCGACCACCGGATCTTCGCCGCACTGCCAGATCACCATCCCGGTCGCACCACGCTTCATGTCACCCCTCCTTCTGCCTGTCGCGGCCCATGCCCGCCCAACGGGACGGGCGCTGCAAACAATGGATGCCGCGTCATCCGCCGCCAGGGTCGCCGCGAAGCCGTTGCAGAAAACGGCTTCGCCACGCGGCCCGGGCGCGGAACACGGGTGAATGATACCAGCCGCAGCCGCCAGCGTGCAACGTGCGGGTGCAACCCGTCCAGATCTTGCGGGTGCCTCCGTTTTTGCCCAATACGACCCGTGCCGCAGACGTATTGCGAATGTAGGTTGTTTCCGATGTGCCCCTGTGTCATACTTCATCCGTAACCTGATCCGCACTGTGGAGGTTGTTATGCGTCTGCTCCGCCTTTCTCCCCTCGCCGCCGCCGCGCTGGCATGCGCGGCGCGACTGGCGTCCGCCGCCTCCGGGAACGTCTCGGTGAACTTCGACGAGCGGTTCGCGCTCGCGGAGGACCGCGTGGCCGCTCTGGCCGAGCTGATCCCCGGCACCGAAGACTATTACTACTACCACTGCCTGCATTACCAGAACACCGGGCAGTTCGACAAGGTCCAGCCGCTGCTCGACGCCTGGGCCAAGCGGTTCAACGGTCCGACCCCGAGCCACCGGACCATGGAGAACCGCCAGCGCCTGCTCGAATTCGCCGCCAAACCCGCCGAGACCCTCCGCTGGCTGCAGAACCGCCTCGACCTCCGCCACAGCCACGCCCGCGACGCCGAACCGGGCGCCATCGCCCATCCCGCCGCCCTCGACAACGAGAAAATCTCCTTCACCGCCTTTCTCGTGCAGGTCCGCAACCGTCCCGACCTGGTGCGACTCTGCACCCCCGCCGGCCAGGAGAAGCTGGTCGCCCTGCAACTGAGCCCGCAGCACCGCCGCGAGCTGCTCAACACGCTGCCGCGTCCCGACCTCCCCGGCCTGGTCGATCTGGTGGCCGCCGAACTCAAAGCCCCCGACTCGCCCGGCTTCCCCCGCCTCGCCGTCTGCGCCCGGCTCACCCTCGACCAGCTCGAGGCGCTGCGCGGCGCCCTCCCCGACCTCGCCGCCGACAACGTCTACGTCGCCGCCGTCGCCCGCCGTCTCGCCGCCACCCCCGACGCCGACCGCGCCTCCGACCCGGCGGCCGACGCCGCCGCGCTCGCCCGCCTCCACGCCTTCGCCAAAACCCTCCCGCCGGCCCAGAACTCCTTCAAGGCCGCCATCCTCTACCGCGTTCTCGAAGAGAGCCTCACCCGCGGTCCCTGCGACCCCGCCCTCCTCCTCGAATACCTCCAGCTCCCCCGCCGCCGCCCCTACGTGCTGCAGACCTGGCTGCGCGAGCAGCAGGCCCGCGGCGTCACCGCCGCCGACCTCGGTGCCGATTTCTCCGCCGCGATCCGCCTGCCGCCGGTCGGCGACGACGAACCGCTCGTGCGCGCCTGTCTCGAACAGGTGCTCGCCAACGCCGACTCGCCCGCCGCCTACGCGCCGTGGATCGAGAAGGGCTACCTCGACCGCGTGTTCGCCGAGACCAAGCTCCTCCACGGCGTCGGCGACGCCGCCGCCTGGTCGGCCACCCTCACCCCCGAGGCGCTGCAGGCGCTGCGCGACCGTACCGAGATCGTCTTCACCCCCGACAACCCGCAGCGGTTCGGGGCCGACGACGCGGTGGCGCTGAAGGTCGCCCTCAAGAACGTCGGGCGCCTCATCCTGCGCGTCTACGACATCGACGCCGCCGCCTGGTTCCGCCAGACCGGCGAACCCGTCACCCCCGCCATGACCCTCGACGGGCTGGTCGCCAACGTCGAACAGACGATCGACTACGCCGCCCATCCGCCGCTGCGCCGCCACGTCGAGTCCCTGCCGGTCGACGCCTGCGCGCAACCGGGCACCTACATCGTCGAGTGCGTCGGCAACGGCATCAGCAGCCGCGCCCTGGTCGCCAAGGGGCGCCTGCGCCTGACCGAGACCGTCACCCCCGGCGGACACCTCTTCACCCTCCTCGACGCCGACGGCCGGCCGCGCCCCGACGCCACCCTCAGTTTCGGCGGCCGCGCCCATGCCGCCGACGCCGACGCGACGGTGCTGCTCCCCTTCAGCACCGCGGCAAACGCGGACACGCCCGACCCCTTTGCCGCACCGCTGCAAACGAAACCGCAGCCGCTGGTGATCGAGGCGGGGCGCGTCGCCACCCTCGCCCGCTTCAACCACCGCGCCGAAATCTACAGTCTCGGCCTCGACGTCTGGCTCGACCGCGAACAGCTCCTCGCGGGGCAGAGCGCCACCGCGCTCCTCCGCCCCCGCCTCGCCGTCAGCGGCGTCCCCGCCGGCCTCGCGCTGCTGCAAAACCCCGTGCTTGAACTCACCACCACCGACACCGACGGCATCGACGCCGTCTCCCGCACGCCGCTCAAGGACCTCGCCGACGACGCCGAGATTCCCCACGCCTTCACCGTGCCGCCGCGGACGCTGCGGCTCACCTTCACCCTCTCCGGACGCGTCCGCAACCTGAGCCTGAACAAGGACGTGGACCTGCGCGCCGTGCGGACGGTCGAGGCCAACGGCCTGCTCACCGCCCGGGCGCCGGCGCTCGACGCGCCGGGACTGCTCACCGCCGCGCTCCACCTCCGCCGCGGCCCCGGCGGCTGGACACTCGACGTCCTCGGTCGCAACGGCGAGCCGCTTGCCGCTCAGACCGTGCAACTGGCCTTCCGCCACCGCTGCTTCACCGAGGCGGTCCGGCTGCCGCTCCAGAGCGGCGCCGACGGCCGCCTGACGCTCGGCCCCCTGGCCGACATCCTCACGCTCGAAGCGTCGCTGAACAACGGCCTCGCCGCCTCGTGGGACCTACGCGGCGCGGCGGAGACCGAGGGGCTCTTCCTCCCCGGGACGGCGGTGCTGGGCGCCGACGAACCGTTCATCCTTCCCGGACCCGCCGCGGCGCCGGACGACACCCGCGACCACGTCTCGCTCCTCGCCCTCGCCGACGACGACACGCCGCTGCGCGACTGCCACGAACTGGCCCGTTTCACCCCCGGCCGCCTCACCGTCGGCCCGCTGCCGCCCGGCGACTACCGCCTCACCCTCAAGCGTCCGCTCGGTCCCGCCGCGGCCGCGACCGTGCAACTGCGCGTCACCGCCGGACCCGCCGCCGCCGGCCACCGCCTCGCGCCGACCCTCGCCCTGCCGCAGACGCCCCCCGCACCGTTGCGGATCGCCGGCGCCGCGCGCGACGGCGACACCCTCCGCATCACCCTCGCCGGCGCCACCGCCGACACCCGCGTGCACTTGCTCGCGCGCCGCTTCGCCGACGGCTCGCCCGCCGACGCCTTCGCCGGGTTCGACCCCTTCCCGCAACCCGCCAATCCCTTCCCACTCGCGCCGGACCGCGCCGCCTACACTTCGGGCCGCTTCATCGGCGACGAGGCCCGCTACGTCTTCGACCGCCGCTACGCCGACCGCTTCGTCGGCAACCTCCTCGACCGCCCGTCGCTCCTCATCGCCCCGTGGAGCCGCGCCGAGACCGAAACCCGCACCCTCGACGTCCGCCCCGAGGAAGCGCTACTGGAAAACGCGGCGGCCGACCGCGGCATCGCGGCGTCGCTCCGGAAGGGCGTGAGAGGTTCGTTGATGTCGCGCTTCGGTCGCGGCGGTCCGGCGGGCGTCGCCGCGACGCCGGCCTACGACTTCCTGCCGCGGCAGTCGGCGCTGCTGGCCAATCTCCGCCCCGGCGCCGACGGCACCCTGGCGGTGCCGCTCAAGGACCTCTCGGGATACGCCGAAGTGGCGCTGGTCGCCCTCTCCGAATCGGGGTTCGCCTGGCGCACCCTCGCCCTCCCCGAAAGCGCGCTCGCACCGCGCGACCTGCGGCTGGCCGAGACGCTCGATCGCGCCGCGCCGCTAATCGAAAAAAAGAGCGCCCGCCCCGCCGCGGCCGGCGAGCCGCTCGCCCTCGACGCCGCCACCGGCGGCGACTACCGCGTCTACGACACGCTGGCGCAGGTCTTCCGCCTCTTCCAGTCGATCGCGCCCGATCCGGTCTTCGAAACGTTCGCCTTCGTCGCCGAATGGCCCTTGCTCAGCGACGAAGTGAAGCGCGAACGCTACCACGCCTTCGCCTGCCACGAGCTGAACCTCTTCCTCTACCGCAAGGACCGCCCCTTCTTCGACGCCGTGGTCAAGCCCGTCCTCGTCCACAAGCGCGACAAGACCTTCATCGACCACTGGCTACTCGGCGACGATCTCGCCCCCTTCGCCGCCTGGCCCGAACTGGTCCGCCTCAACACCGCCGAGCGGGTCCTCCTGGCCGAGCGCCTGCCGACGCTGCGCGAGCCGCTGGTCACCGCGCTGGAGCAGGCGGTGGACGTCGACCGCCCCTCGCCGGAACAACTCGACCGCTGGTTCGCCGCCGCCATCGGCAGCGGTGCACTCGACGCGGACGGGGCCACGGACCCCTTCGGCCTGCTGAAAGAACTGGAGGCGGAGGCGGCACCCGCGGCCAAACCCGCGGCTCCCGATGCGACGATGGCCTTCGGCGCCGCGGCGCTTGACAGCGTGCAGACGGTCAAGAGTCCCGTGCTGCAAAAGCGTGACCGCGCCGCCGCCGTGCAGTTGTACCGCAGCCCGGAGAAGACCAGGGAGTGGGTCGAGACGCACTACTACAAGACGCCGCGCGAGGCGATGACCGCCGGACTGGTCGCCCCCAACGCTTTCTGGCTCGACCGCGCCCGGCACGACGCCGCCGCCGGCAAGCCGTTCCTCTCGGCCAACCTCGCGGCGGCGGCCAACGGCGCGACCGAGCGGCTCCTCGCCCTCGCCCTGCTCGACATCCCCTTCGCCGCCGGCGCGCACACAGTGACAGGCACGGGCGCCGCGCGCGCCTTCGTTCCCGCCTCGCCCGCGCTTCTCTTCACGCGCCAGATCGCCTCCTCCGCCTCCGGCGACGGCGCCGCGCCGGTGATGGTCGTGCAGACCTGCTTCGACCCCGCCGACCGCACGCGCCTCACGCCCGACGGCGACGCCGTGCTCAAACCGGTGAGCGAGGAATTCCTGTCCGGCCGCCCCTACGGCGCGCGGGTCGTGGCGACCAACCCCGGCGACCAGCCGCGGCGCGTGGCGCTGCTGCTGCAGGTGCCGGCGGGCGCGGTCGCGCTCAACGGGCGGCGTCAAACCTGGAGCGTGCCGCTGCGGCTCGGCCCTTACGAGTCGCAGACCGTCGAATACGCCTTCACCTTCCCCGCGCCCGGCACCTTCGCGCAGTGTCCGCCGAGCCTCTCCGAAGGCGACGCCGTCCTGGCCCGCGCCGCGTCCCAGACCTTCGAAGTGGTCGCGCGCGCCACGCGCTTCGACAGCGAGAGCTGGGACTACATCTCGCAGAAGGGAACGCCCGGGGAGGTGCTCCGCTTCCTCGAAACGCGCAACATCCGCCGTCCCGAAATCCGCCTGGATCGCATCTGCTGGCGCCTGCGCGACGCCGCCTTCTTCGGCCAGGTCGCCGCCCTGCTCGAACGGCGCCAGCTCTTCGACGCCGCCGTGTGGTCCTACGCCTTCCTGCACGGCGACGCGGCGCGCGTCGGCGCCTACCTGCGCCTGGCGGCCGGCGACTTCACCGCAACCCTCGGCCCCTGGCTCGACTCGCCGCTCTTCCACGCCGACGCCGAGGCGCTCGACCGGTTCGAGCACAAGGAGTACTGGCCGCTGGTCAACGCCCGCGTCCACCCCCTCGGCGACAGCCGCGCCATCGCCAACGAAGCCTTCGACCGCCAGTACCGCGATTTCGTCGGCTATCTGGCGCACAAGCCGGAACTCGACGGCCGCGACCGCCTCACGCTGGTGATCTGTCTGCTGATGCAGGACCGCGTCGCCGACGCGATCCGCTGGTTCGACGGCATCCGGCCGCAGGACGCCGACATGGCGCTGCAGGCCGACTACGTCCGCGCCTACCTCGCCTTCTCGCAGAACCGGCCGCAGGAGGCGGTCGCCATCGCCCGGCGGTATGCCGACCTCGGCCAGAACCGCTGGCGCAACCGCTTCCGCAACATCCTCGCCCACGCCGCCGAAGCGGCGGGCGCGTCGGCCGCGGCGGACGATCCCAACAGCCACGACCAGACCCAGCACAGCCTCGCCGACCGGGCGCCGGCGCTCGCGGTCGCGGTCGAAGCCGACCGCGTCACCGTCACGGCCCGCAACATCGCCGAGGGCGAGATCCGCCTCTATCCGCTCGACATCGAGCTTCTCTTCTCGCGTCAGCCCTTCCTCGCCGACGGCGCGGCGCAGAGTGCGCCGATCCGGCCCGCCCACAGTGCGCCCATCCGCTTCGCCGCCAACGACCAACCGCTCGTCGTGCCGATCCCGCCGGCCTTCGCCAAGCGCAACCTTCTGGTCGAGATCCGCGGCGGCGGACTCGCCGAGCGGCGCTCCTACACGCCCAACACCCTGCGCGTGCAGGCGGTGGCGGCGCACGGCCGCGTCCGCGTGCAGGACGCCGCCGGCAAGCCGGCCGCCGGCGCCTACGTCAAGGTCTACGCCCGCCACGGCGACGGCGATGTCCGCTTCTACAAGGACGGCTACACCGATCTCCGCGGCTGGTTCGACTACGCCTCGCTCTCGACCGCCGACCTCGACACCGCCCAGCGCTTCGCCATCCTCGTCCTCGACGATGCCCGCGGCGCCGCCCTGCTCGAAGCCCCGCCGCCCCCGCGCTGAGGCGGTCTTGCCTTCGGGGTCCCTTTCAACAGACGCCAAATGCAAACAGCCGCATCTCACCACTCCGCCCGCACGCGGTAGAAGCGCACGGGGCCGTGTGCGGGGGGTGCATCAACTCGCTTGTGCTCGCTGACGCCGGGGGCGGTCAGGGAGCGGGCGGGGCGAAGCCGAAGAGGCGG
>CAYVKQ010000031.1:13554-17458 GCA_964451945.1 uncultured Lentisphaerales bacterium | reverse complement strand
GACGGTCCGTGGACACCGCTGACCAACATTGTCGTCGCCGCCGACCAGACCGAATATACCTATTATTCCGACAGCAAGATTTTCGAACCGGAGAACAAAGTGCTGCGCATCCACTGCCTCGACACCGGAAACCGGGTCTGCGTCGACAACGTGCTGATGACAGAACCGGTGCGCGCGGGCTTTGATTTCATGACGGTCACGCCGCTGCCAGAGCAGCCGCTGGCCGGGCAGCCCCCCGGACTCGAAGTCACCATCGGCCGCTTCATCATGAATCCCGAGGATATTCATGTCTATGTAAGCTTTACCAACAGTCCGTTTGCCGGTGTCACCAACGGCACGGCGACGTGGGGCTACACCAACTGGTGGAACAAGGCGTATCCGAGTCTGGAACTAACCCGGGTCGCGCCGCGCACGTACAGGCTGCCCGAAGGGTCGACATTGCCGGCCGGGGCTGTCGACGATGTGGTGCAGTACATCGTCTGGGGCAAGCACAAGGACATCGACCTCGGCAAACACCAGCCGATCTTTCAGGACGCGCAGTCCTACACGAATGCGACGTGGTACCACCCGGTCGATCTGAACGCGAACAGTTCGTTGCTCAACCCCGCCGGCAGGGGGGCCGAAGGCTGGTCCCCATATTATTTCGTCTACTCGTGCCCGCCGCGGTCCGTCTGGGTGAACGAAATCAATTACCGTTCCAGTTCGGTCGATGTGAACAAGGAATTTATCGAGATTATCGGTCCGGCCGGCGTCTCGCTGGGAAACTGGAAGCTTCAAATGATTACAAGCGGAAGCGCCTCTGTCGGAAAAGAGAGCGTCATTGCATCTGGATTCACCGTCCAGAACGTGTTCAATGGATGGGGGTTCCTGATTTGGGGTGATGCGCAGCTTGCGGCACCCGGAGTCGACCACATTCTGATTCCTGGTTCCGAAAGTGGGTATCAAGACGTCTACAGTGCGGGCGGGGTGCGCCTGATCCGCAGCAACGGCGCATGGGAGGATCGCGTCGCATGGGGTTCCGCCGCGATCGCGCTCCTTGTCAATCAGCAGGGCTACATGTACGCCGGCGCCAATTCGACGCCACAGTCGCTGTCGCTGTACACCAGCGGTGAAGAAATTCCTCCCGGATCTTCCGCTGACGACTTTGAATGGGGAAATATGGAGGCGACTGCCTTCGGCGTCAATTCCTACCAGGACCTGGTTGAGTTGGAGGAGCCGCCCCCCGCGTTCTTCATGGTCTACTCGGTCATCGGCCCCAACGGCGCGCACAGCGCCGGTCCCAACCCGCTGGAGATGTTCGCCGTCAACCAAGGGGAATCGACCAATATCGTCTACACGGCGGATGCGTGGTACCGGATCGATTCGGTGCTGACCAACGGCACGCCCGTCGGCGGCGTCGCCGGACTCCAGGTCTACACGCAGGCGCTGGAGAACGTCCAGGGCGACGTCAGCAACCACGTCACCTTCGCTGAAGCGACGGCGGAGCAGGCCGGCGTGACGAACACCGTGCCGCTCGCCTGGATCCAGGGATACTACCCGAACGAGCAGGATGCCCGCGACGACGCCAACCTCGCCGAGGACTATCTGTTCGGACTCGATCCCACGGGCGCCTACGATATCGGTCTCGCCATCGAGATGATCGAGGTGGATACCGATGTGACGGTGATCGTCAAACTGACCGACGGGGCGAACCCGCTCGACACGACGATCAACGGCTCGCTCAAGGTCTACGGCAAGACGGCGCTCACCGATGCATCCTGGACCGAAATCGCCGAGGCGACGTTCACCGGCGCGGACTTCGACACCGACGGTCTCGCCGCCGCGGGTCCGTTCGACCCGCAGGCTTACCGCTTCTTCAAAGCCGTGATCGAGTGACGCCGCACGTTGATTCGAACGCCGGCGCTCCGTGTATGCCCCGGGGCGCCGGAATGCATCTTGACGAACGCAGGGGGAGAACCTTGAAACAACCCGTTGTGCTTGCCGTCGCCGCGCACCCGGACGACGTGGAACTGATGATGAGCGGCACGCTGTCGCTGCTGCGGCGGGCTGGCGCGGAGATCCATATCTGGACGCTGGCGAACGGATGCTGCGGCACCAACCGCCTGCCGGCGCGGGAGATCGCCCGCATCCGCCAGGAGGAGGCGGAAGCCGCCGCCGCAGTCATCGGCGCCACCTTCCATGCGCCGCTGTTCGACGATCTCGCCGTCTTCTACGACCGCCCCTCGCTGGCGCGCGTCAGCGCCGGCCTGCGGTCGATCCGTCCCGACATCGTGCTGACCCAGTCGCCGAACGAGTACATGGAGGACCACTGCAACACCTGCCGGCTGACGGTCACGGCGGCGTTCTCCCGCGGCATGCCCAATCATGCGACCGAGCCGCCCGTGCCCGCCTACGACACGCCGGTCGCGCTCTACCATTCGGTGCCGTTCAGCATGACCGACCCCCTGTGCCGTCCGGTCACTCCCCATTTCTACGTCGATGTCTCCGATGTCATGGAGACCAAGTGGGACATGTTGGCGTGTCACCGCAGCCAGAAGGAGTGGCTCGATGTCAGCCAGGGATTGGACGCCTATCTGCTCGCGATGAAGGAGAATTGCCGGCGGATCGGCGGCCGTTCGGGACGATTCGAATATGCCGAAGGGTGGTTCCGGCACAGCCCTTTGGGTTTCTGCGGGCCGGATCATCACCCGTTGCGGGATCTGTTGCAGGAGAAAGTCTATGGCACGTCCGTTGAGTAAATTGGCGCCTCAGTGGTGGGATTACACGACGCTGGACACGGAGATTCTGAGCGATGCGGCAAGGCTCGGCCCCAAGGATCTGCTGCAGCTGTCGCGTCCCGGTTTCACCGTGCGCATCTACGACACCGCGCAGGAGTTCTTCGCTGCCGAGGCGCTGGAGTACATCGGCGCCTGGCGCCGCGCCACCGCCGACAACCCGGTCGGAATCTGCGGTCCGATCGGGCCGACCGAGCAACTGCCGATCGTGGCGCAGATGGTCAACGCGCTCGGACTCGACCTGCGGCACGCCCATTTCTGGGGGATGGACGAATGGGTCGAAAACGGCGTGTCCGTGCCGCGGACCCATCCGCTGTCGTTCGCCGCGTGCGATCACGCGCTGTGCTTCGACCGCATCGCCAAGGGGTTGCGGATGCCCGCCGGGAACCTCCACTTCCCGACCGGTGACCTCGAAGCCTACCGCGCCAGCTACGACCAGGTGCGCTGCGTGCTGATGCAGGGCGGGCAGGGCGAGACCAAGCATTGGGCGTTCAACGACCCGCCCCAACGGTGCGGCGCCTACGTCGACGCGCCGCCCTCGCCCGCGGAGTACCGCGCGCTGGCGACCCGCGTGGTCGATCTCCATCCGGCGACGCTGATGCAGAACGCCCGCACCTCCGGCGGCGGCAACGTCGCGGGGGTGCCGACGCGCGCGGCAACCGTCGGTCCGGTCGAAACCTGGAAGGCCGACCGCATCTCCATTTGGCATCCGGGGCACCATGACAACCCCTTCGGCATGCGTCTCTCCGCGCTCATGATCTCCAAGCGCATCCCCGACAGCAGCGTGCCGATGTCGCTGCTGGCCGATCACCCCGACGTGGTGTTCAGCTACCTGCGTCCGGGGATCGGCAGCGCCGGCGTGGAGATGCACTGATGGGCTTCGACAGCGGCAGCGTCGGCTTTCGCCTGTTCTCGCTCCCCCGCTCGTTCGGCCCGGACCTCGCCGAGGCCTTCGCCCGCCATGCGGCGCCGCCGATCGAGACGCTCTCGTCCGAGCCGATCTTCGGCTGGGTCGGCGGCCGTCATTTGCTCGACCGCGACCTCTCCGAAGAGCGCTGCGTGATAGGCGGCTATCTCCACGCCACCTTCATGCGGGCGGAACGGAAGATTCCCGAGTCCCTGCTGCGCGC
>CAYVKQ010000031.1:0-13454 GCA_964451945.1 uncultured Lentisphaerales bacterium | reverse complement strand
ACAACGGGCGTCCTGCCGGTGCTGCTCACCGCCGACACGGCCGCCCTGAAGCGCAGGCGGGTCAACGTCAACGACCTCGCGGCGGTCGCCTATTCCCCCGACCCCGCGTTCGAGCCGGGCGCCGAATCGGACCTCGGCATGGACTTCCTGACCTGGCTCTGGTTCTTCTGGGAGAGCGAGGGCGGGGTGCTCCGCCTCGCCGACGGACGCCAGGTCGGCATCATGCTCGAAGGCCCCCTGACGTTCTTCCGCGAAGGAGAGGGAGCGCACGAGGCAGTGTTGCGCAAGGGGTCGCCGCTCAACAGCCGCGAGGCGGGAACGGCCCTTTATTGCGGCAAGAAACTGAAGCGGGCCAAGCTGGTCGCAGCCGAAGGGGACCAGGTCTGGAGCGCCACGGTCGATGCCGATTTCGGCTTCCGCGGACTGAAGCTGCCCAAGGGCGAACAGATCGATCCGGCCGGGAAATTCCAGGAACGGATGCTGCAGATCGAACGCTACTGGGCGCTTTTCTTCGAGCTGTTCGACCGTTTTCTCGATCTGCGCACCGCGCCGGCGCAGTGGGCGCGGACGGTCGATGCGGTCCAGGCATGGGTCACCCGGCGGGCGGAGGGGTGACGGCGGCTGCTTTGACCGGCGGCGTCGGAATCATCGGGATGTCGGCGTCGAAGGGCTGCCGCTCGAAGGCGGCGTCGATGATGCGCTGCAGCAGTTCGGGATAGGAGATGCCCGCCGCCGCCGCCGAGCGCGCCAGCGCCACGTCGGGCTCCAGGCAGGGGTTGCAGTTGACCTCCAGCACGAACGGGGTGCCGTTCTCGTCCAACCGGATGTCGACGCGTCCGTAGCCCCACCCGCCGGTGGCGCGGAACGCGGCGACAGCCAGGCGCGCCAGCTCCTTCGCCAGCCCGGGTTCGACGCTTGCCGGACAGATCACCGACGTTTTCTTGAACTCGACGGTGTGGCTCAGCCATTTGGCCGCGTACGACATGATGGGGGGAATCTCGGCGGGCAGCTCGGAGTAGTTCACCTCGGCCAGAGGGAGGACGCGCGGCTTGTGGCCGCCGATGATGCCGATGTTGAATTCGCGGCCGGAGAGAAAGCGCTGCACCAGCGCGGCCTGGCCGAAGTCGTTGAGGATGGTGCGCACTTTCGCCCGCAGCGCCGTGAGCGATCCGACGACCGAATCGCGCGAGAGTCCGATGCCCGCATGTTCCTGGGACGGATGGGCGATCACGGGGAAGCGCCAGTGGCAGCGGCCGACATCCGAAACGCGTTCGATCAGCCGGCTCTCCGGCGGCACCGGGATGCCCAGCCCCTGGAGCAGGCTCACCGCCATGTATTTGTAGCGGCACAGGCCCAGCGCGAGCGCCTGCGACCCGGTGAGCGGATAGCCCATCATCCGCACCAGGGCCGCCACGCGCATCTCGTAGAGCGCGCCGTGGACCACATCGTCGTATTGGTTGAACACAACGTCGGGATTGAGGCGCTGCAGACGCCTCTGAAAACCCGGCAGGTTGTTGGCCAGCGGCAGGATCGTCACCCGGTGTCCCAGGTCGGTGCGCAGCGTGCGCGCCAGGCGCCGGATGAAGGAGCGCAGCTCCGCCGTGCTGCCCTGGTCTTCCGGTGTCTCCGGCGCCGCCGCGCCACAGGCGTTGTAGATCAGAACGACATGCAGGGATTTTTTGCGTGATCTCATCGTGTCAGCATCATGCATCCGACAAACTCGTTTGACAAGTCAAAAGCGGCGTGTGCAGCGCATGCGCCGGGAGGACGCGGCGCAGACCGTGCTTGCCTTCGCCCTCCGGCTGTGGCAAACTGATCGCGTTCTGTGCCCCATGGGGCACTCTTCCGCCGTTCTTCAAGCGGCCGGCACGGTCCTACGAGTCTGTTTTCCATAATGATTGCACAGCTGTTTTCGCGAAAAAAACCGGTGATCCGTCCCCGCAGCGCGCACTGCGTCTCACGCAAGAATATCGATCCCGATGCGTTGCGCGTGCTCTACCGCCTCGCTGAATCGGGGTATGTCGGCTATCTGGTCGGCGGATCGGTCCGCGACCTGCTGCTGGGGCGCACGCCAAAGGATTTCGATGTCGGCACCGACGCCCCTCCGAACGCCATCCGTAAGTTGTTCCGCAACTGTTTCCTTGTGGGGCGCCGTTTCCGCCTGGCCCACATCGTGTTCGGCAGGAACGTCATCGAGACCAGCACCTTCCGCCGCCAGCCTAAGGAGACCGCGGGGGATGACGACAGTCTCTACCAGCACGAGGACAACACGTTCGGCACCCCGGAAGAGGACGCCCTCCGCCGCGATTTTACAGTCAACGGCCTCTTCTACGACATCAAGACCTTTTCGGTCATCGACTATGTCGGCGGGCTCAAAGACCTGGAGACCCGTACCCTCCGCTGCATCGGCGACCCGAACGTCCGTTTCCGCGAAGACCCGGTGCGGATGATGCGGGCGGTCCGCTTCGCCGCCCGGCTCGGCTTCCGCATCGACTGGGCCAGCCGCCGCGCCATCCGGCGGCATCACGCCGAGATCGCCAACGCCTCGGTGCCCCGCCTGCTGGAGGAGGTGATGCGCCTCTTCACCTACCGCTCGGCCGAGGCGGCGTTCCGCCTGTTGTGGTCCTTCGAGCTGCTGGCCGACATCATTCCGGAGTTCGCCGCCTTCATCGACCGCAGCGGCGGCGAGAAATCGCCGGTTTGGGAGACGTTGCGCGCGCTCGATGCCGACCCCGCCGCCGACGATGCCTCGGCCGGACTGCGTCTGGCGGCGCTGTGCTACCCGGTTTTCCGCCAGCTGCTGGAAGAGGAGATCCGCGACGCAGCCGGCATGCGGGTCAACCGCCTCCTGGTCGCCCGCAGAACCCTGGAGCCATTCGTGGGGCGGCTGCGCATTCCCAAGGCGACCTTCTTCACCGCCACCAGCCTGCTCGATCTGCTTCCCCGTTTCGACGAATGGCTGAAGAACCCCTCGCGCCGCGAACGGTTCATCCGCCACACGCTCTTCCCCGAGGCGCTCGCTCTGTGGCGCATCACCCGCCGCGGCGACGACGCCTCCGCGTCCCTGCTGGCCGAATGGGAGGCCGCCGCCGCCGGCATTCAGCCGGATTCCGGCCCCGCCGAAGAGGAGACCGATGCGAGTGACGACGCGTGGCGCGCCGCTTCCGGCGCCGCCTCGGAGAAACCGCGGGCCGGATTTCATGGCGGCCGCCGCCGGCGCCGGCCCCGCGGCGGCCGTGCACGCGATTCCGCGGGGAGAGGCACTTCCGGAGCGGACCGTTCCGGAACTGCGGATGCCGCCCCACCGTCGCCGTAGGCCGGGACTCCGGCAGACCTTCCGCCCGGTTCCCAAGCTGCCGCAGTCCTTGACGGCGGCGCGGGGGAACGAGTATCGTGTGTCAACCCCATGAACGACTCTCGCGAACACGACCAGGAGGCCGGACCGAACGGCACGGTGCGCATGCAGATCGCGCCGGCGCCGCCGCGCCCCGACGCCGACGGCGGCCCCGGAACCGTGCGCATCGCGCCGGGCGCCGCGGACGGCGCCGCGCCGGCGGCCGGGGAGTCGCTGTTCAGCCAGTACGCGGTAGTCAGCCGCATCGGCGACGGCGGCATGGGGGTGGTCTACCTGGCGCGCGACCGGCGGCTGAACCGCTATGTGGCGATCAAGCGTCTGAACCGCCAGGCGCAGGGGATCGCCAGCCTGCGTCAGCGCTTCCTGCACGAGGCGCGCGCCGTCGCCGCGCTCAACCACATCTTCATCGTCCACATCTACGCCCTCGGCGAGGACGAGGACGGCCCGTACATCGTCATGGAATACGTGGCCGGCCCCGAAGGTGCCGCGCCGCGCCCCCGCGAAGAGGGCGACGCGTCCGCCTTGCCGCCGCCGCCGCCGCCGCTGACCCTCGACCAGCAGATCGCCCGCAACGGCCAGATGTCGGTTGCCGACGCGATCGCCCTGCTGGTCAAGGTCGGCCGCGCCGTCTCCTACGCACACGAGAGCGGCGTGATCCACCGCGACCTCAAGCCGGGCAACATCCTGCTCGACAAGACGGGCGAGCCGAAAATCGTCGATTTCGGCCTGGCGCGGCTGATGCGCGCCGAGGAGAGCAAGCTTACCGCACCCGGCGAAAAGCTGCTCTCGCTGGGCTATGGTTCGCCCGAGCAGGAGCAGGACGCCAGCCTCTCGGACGAACGCTCCGACGTCTACGGCCTCGGCGCGATCCTCTATTTCGCCATCACGGGGCAGAACCCGCGCTACTTCCGCGAGCAGGACATCCCGGTGGCGCTGCGCGAGGTGCTGGTGAAGGCGCTGGCCACCGACCGCGAGCAGCGCTGGCCCAGCGCCGCCGCCTTCACCGAGGCGCTGCACGCCGTGCAGAGCAAGACCAAGGTCGAGGCGCCGACCGTCAAGACGACCTGGCGATGCAAATGGTGCGACACCGTTAACCCGCTGACGATCCGCTACTGCGCCGAGTGCGGCTGGGACGGCGGCGAGAGCTGCCCCGAATGCGGCGCCGACACCTTCGTGGGGGTGCAGTACTGCGGCACCTGCGGCGCCGACTCCCGGTCCTACGAATCGATCCGCCACCTGCTGGAGCGGATGCGCAGCGCACACGAACGCCGCCAGTTCGAGCGGGTACTGGCGTTCGCCGGCCGCACCCACGGCTTCGAGCCGGCGGGTCCGGGCGGACGCCAGCTGGTCAAGGAAATCCAGGATCTGCGCGAGCGGACCGAACAGGCGGTCACGCACCGCGAACGGCTGAAGGAACTGGTGCCGGTCGAGATGAAGGCCGAGAACTACGAACGCGCGGCGGCCTTCATCCGCGAGTACCGCGACCTCTCGGGCGACACACTGGCGTTCGGCGACGACGAGCGCCAGATCCCCGGACAAACCCTGCGGCGCGACCTGGCCCGTGCCGAACGGTGCGTCCGCGCCGGCGACCGCGCGACCGCCGAACGGATCTGCCGCGCGCTGCTCGACGCCGTCGCTCCCAGGAACGAGGCGTGCCTGGCGCTGCTGCGCCGCATCCGCGTACGGCGCTGGCTGTGCCGGGCGGCGCGCGCAGCCGCGGCCGTGCTGACGCTGGCGATGCTCTATCTCCTCAGCCTGGCGCCGCTCGCGGCGCGCGATGCGTTCGGCCACACCGGTCCGCTGCGCCGCTTCTACGGCCCGGCGATCCGCTGCCACACCGCCGGCGCCGCCGTCGGCCGGGCACTGCTGGCGTACGCCGGACTCTGGGGGGTCCGCTCGTTCGACCGGAACGCCGCCGATGATCCCGGTGCGCCGGCATGGCCTCCGGCCGCGGCCGGTCTGCCCGAACTGGTCGACCTGCAGCAGACCTTCGCCCGTACCCTGCAGGAGCTGGCCGGAGAACAGAGCCGGTTCGCCGCCGCCTGGCCCGAGGAGTATGCGCGCGAGCTGAAACAGTTGCTCGAACGGCGGCAGGCGGCGGGCGACTACGCCGGGGTGATCGCCACGCAGGCGGAACTGCACCAGTTCCAGGGAACGCGCAAGATCGGCCTTTCCCCCGCGGACGAGTTCGACGAGCTGGCGGCGCTCAAGTTGAAGTACCGCCAGACCCTCGCCGAGCAGAAGATCGGCCGCGAGCGCAAGCGGGTCGCGCTCTCGCGCAAGTACACCAACGATCTCGAAGCCCTGCTGCGCACCCACACGCGCGAAGGCCGGCTCGAAGTCGCCGCGGTGATCAACGAGGCGATTCAGCGGGAAAGAACCAGCCCCGACCTGCTCGAGGCCGAAGCCGCCCTGGCAAACGTGCCCACCGGCGCGGGCGAGACCGGTCCCAAGGCGGTGGGTGTCGCGCCCGGCGCGACCGGGTTGAACGAGCTGCAGGCCCTGCGCCAGCGGCTCGACGGCAAACTGGCCGAGCTGGAGGCGGCCTACGAGACGCAGCGCGCCCAGTGGCCCGACCAGTACATCGCGGCGCTGATGCAGCAGATGGAGCGGTTCCAGAAGGCGGGCGACTACGAAAACTGGAACAGCGTCAACACCGAGCACGAGCGCTTTCTCATCGACCGCCGCCTGGCGCTGGAGGACATCGCGGCCGCGCCCGAGCCCCTGCGCCGCCTGCAGCTGCAGCACATCGACCTGTTGCGCGGCATCGGCCGCAAACGGGCCGAAGCGGTGCGCACCCTGTTCGACGGACACGGCGCAGAGCTCGAGGAGTGGAAGCGCAACCTGACGCGCGCGGGCGACATGGACCTGGCCGCCGCCGTCAACGCCGAGGTGCAGCAGCTGAAGGCGCGGCAGGTCTATCTGGCGGCGGTCCGGGAGCTGGCGCCGCCGCCGGCCACGACAAACAGCGCCGCGCCCGCGGCGGTAAAAGAAACCGTGATCGGTGATCGGTGACCAGCCGGGCGCGCGGTTGCGCCGCGGGCAGACGATGACGTTGAGCCCTCAACACTGAACGTTGAGGTGTGGAAAGGATGGCCGGGGAGACGGAGATGGTGATTTGCCAGGCACAGGTGAAGGAGCAGCGGCCGCTGACGACCGACTATTTTTTGCTGCGGCTCGCCGCGCCGGAGGTCGCCGACGCCGCGCGGCCGGGGCAGTTCGTCCATGTGCGCGTGACTGGCCTCGACGAGGCCTCGCTGCGGCGGCCGTTCAGCGTCTACGACGCCGCCGACGGGGTCTTGAGCGTGATCTACAAGACCATCGGCCGCGGCACGGCGCAGTTGGCGCGGTTGGCGATCGGCGACGCCGTTTCGGTGATCGGCCCCTTGGGCAACGGCTTTCCGCTGGAGAACGGCGGCCGCATTCCGCTTGCCGTGGCGGGGGGCTACGGCGTGGCGCCGCTGAGTTTCTTCGCGCGGCGCATCGGCCGTCCGGGCATCCTGCTGGCCGGCGCCCGCGGCGCGGCCGACCTGCTGTGCCTCGACGATTTCACGGACATCGGCTGGGAGGTCCGCGTGGCGACGCAGGACGGCTCCCGCGGCGCGCGGGGACTGGTCACCGATCTCCTCGACGCCTGGCTCGCCGCGCAACCCGGCGTTCCGCCGGAGATCTATGCCTGCGGCCCCGACGGCATGCTGCGGGCGGTGGGTGACCGAGCGACCGCCGCCGGCGTCCGCGCCTGGCTCTCGCTCGACAAGCACATGGTATGCGGCGTCGGCGCCTGCCTCGCCTGCGTGCAGCGGCTGCGCCGGCCCGACGGCAGCGAATGGATCGGGCGCGTCTGTCACGACGGACCGGTTTTCGAAGCACGGGAGATTCTGTGGTGAGCGGCATCGACATGCAGGTGGATCTGGGCGGCATCCGGATGAAAAACCCGGTGACCGTGGCGTCGGGGACCTTCGGCTACGGCCGCGAGTACGCCGACCTCGTCGACATCCGCCGCCTCGGCGCAGTGACGGTGAAGGGGGTCCGCCTGCAGCCGTGGCCGGGCAACCCGCTGCCGCGCCATGTCGAAGTCCCGGGCGGCATGGTCAACGCCATCGGCCTCCAGGGTCCCGGCGTCGACGGCTTCATCCGCGACTACCTTCCCCCGCTGCGCGACATGGGCGTGCCGGTGATCGTCAACATCTGGGGGACCTCCGAAGAGGAGTACGCCGCCGTCGCCGAACGCCTCGACGGCGTGCCGGGCGTCGCCGGCATCGAGCTCAACATCTCCTGCCCCAACGTCAAGGAGGGGGGACACGCGTTCGGCACCGACCCGCGCGTGGCGGCGTCCCTCGTCGCCGCCGTGCGCCGCCGCACGGCGCTGCCGCTGATTCCCAAGCTGGCGCCCAACGTGCCGTCCGTGGCCGTGTTCGCCCGCGCCGCCGCCGACGCCGGCGCCGACGCGCTGGCGCTGATCAACACCCTCCCGGCGATGGTGATCGACATCGAGACGCGCCGTCCCGTGCTCGCCAACGTCGTGGGTGGCCTCTCGGGGCCGGCGATCCATCCGGTGGCGGTGAAGCTGGTGTGGGAGGCGGCACAGGCGGTGCGCCTCCCGATCGTCGCGATGGGCGGCATCACCGGCCCCGGGCAGGCCATCGAGTTCCTGCTCGCCGGCGCGACGGCGGTGGCCGTCGGCACGGCCAATTTCATCGACCCATCGACGCCGCTGCGGGTGATCGACGGCATCGCGGATTATTGCTCACGCCACGGGTTCGCCGCGGCCCGCGGCCTGACGGGCTCCGTGATCATCGAGAGGCGCGTATGACACCCTGGTACGTCGTGATCAACGGCGAGCGCCGCGGACCGCTCTCCTGGGAGGATCTGCGGGCCTGCGCCGCGCGCGCCGAGCTGCGCGGCGACGACTACGTCTGGACCGCCGCCTTCGGCGATGCGTGGCGGCGGGCGCGCGAGGTGGAGGGACTGCTCCCCCCGCCGCCCCTGTCGCCGCCACCTCTGTCGCCGCCCCTCCCCGACGCGGCCGCCGCGTTGCCGCCGCTGTCCGACGACGACCACTCCCCTTCCTGCATGCTGGCGCTGCAGGAGGCGTGGGCGCGGATGATGGCCGTGCTCTTCAAGCCGTTCGACATCGCGCTCTGGCTGGGAATCGGCCTCTGCGCCTGGTTCGCCTCGGTGGGACGCTTCGACTGGACCGGGCTGCTCGATCTGAAGGAACTCGCCGGCAACCTGCAAACGGGGCTGGCGCCGGGCGGCTGGGAAGAGACGGCGGCGGCGCTCTCCGAGGCGTTCAAAAAGCGGCTGGTCGCGGTGGCAACCTTCTCGGCCGTCGCTCTCACCGCATTGTTCTCGCTGGTGATGATGTGGGTTCGGGCCCGGGGCGCCCTGCTCTTCGTCGACCGCTGGCACCGGCCGCGCGCCCCCCTCGCCGAGACCTGGCGCGCGCTGCGGCAGCCCGGCAACTCCCTGTTCGCCATGCGTCTGGCGCTCACGTGCGGCTTTGTCGCCCTGCTGGCCGCGGGGGTCGCGGCAGGAGCCGCACTGCGCGTCGCCGAGCGCGCGGCGTGGTCGCCGGCGCTGGCGGCACCGCGGGTGCTGTGGGCCGGCGGCATGCTGCTGGCGGCGGCGGCCTGGTGGGTGGTGGCCGAACTGGACAACCAGTTCGTGGTGCCGGTGATGTACTGGCGGCGGCTCGGCGCCGCGGCCGCCTGGCGGCTGGTGCTCGGATTCTGCAACCGCCGACCCTTCGCGCTCCTCCGCTTCCTGGCGCTGCGCGCGGGGGTCGAGGCGGCGGTGGCGGCCGGCGTTGCGCTGGCGACGCTCCTGACCTGCTGCCTCTTCTGGGTGGTGCGGGCGATCCCCTACTTCGGCAGTGTGGCCTATCTGCCCGTGACGTTCTTCCGGCGCGGACTGGGGCTCTCGTATCTGCGGCAGTGGAAACCCGACCTGCCCGGCGGAAAAATAGGAGAGAGGCAATGAACGACTGTCTGTTCTGCAAAATCATCCGCGGGGATATCCCCTCGGCGCAGATCTGCGCCGATGCCCGTACGGTGGCGTTTCTCGACATCGGGCCTTTCGAGAAAGGGCACGTGCTGGTCGTGCCGCGGCTGCACGCGGCGTGGCTCACCGACCTGCCCGAGGCCGAGGCGACCGCGCTGGCGGTGGCGGTGCAACGGGTCGGCCGGCTGCTGCTGTCGCGGCTGCCGTGCGACGGCTTCAATGTGCTGCAGTCCAACGGCGCCTGCGCCACGCAGGTGGTGCCGCACGTCCATTTCCACGTGATCCCCCGCTGGAACGGACGGCTGGTGAACTGGACCTCCGGCAAATACGACAGCGCCGGCGAGATGGCCGCGCTCGCCGCGCGGCTGCGGGAGGGGTAATGGACGCTCGCTCATTCCAGGAGGACGTCGAGTCCATCTGCGCCAAGGATGCGCGGTATGCAGCCGAAGCCTACTATTTTCTGCGCGAAGCGCTCGACTACACCAGCAAGGCGGTTCAGAGGGAACAGCGCCCGGCGGGGCGGCCGCGCCATGTGACCGGCGCCGAGCTCTGCCACGGCATCCGCGAATACGCGCTGCAGGAGTTTGGCCCGCTCGCCTTCCTGGTGCTCACCATCTGGGGGCTGCACAAGACCGAGGATTTCGGCGAGATGGTCTACACGCTGATCGCGGCGGGCAAGCTCGGCGCCAGCGAGAACGACAAGAAAAGCGACTTCGCCGCCGTCTACGACTTCGAGGAGGCCTTCGTCCAGCCCTACGCGGTCGATGAACCGCCGCCCGCCCGCAAACGTCCTCGGCGCGGCTGACCCGGCTTGCCCGATTCAGGATGAAACGACAGTCGAAAAAAGGGGTTGAGGCGACACCCACCGACGCCATCTTGGAGAGCATCTCCGACGGCGTGTTCACGGTGGACGCCGATTGGCGCGTGACCTCGTTCAACCGGGCGGCGGAGCGGATCACCGGCGTGGCCCGCGGAGAGGCGCTCGGCCGCCGCTGCGCCGAAGTCTTCCGCTCCAGCCTGTGCGGCGCGGCATGCGCCCTGCAGCGGACGCTGAAGACGGGCAAGCCGGTGATCGGCCAATCCGCCTACATCGTCAACGCCGACGGCGACCGCGTTCCGGTCAGCCTCTCGACGGCCGTCCTCAAGGATGCCCGGGGACGGGTGGTCGGCGGCGCGGAGACCTTCCGCGACCTGTCGGAAGTCGACGCCCTGCGGCAGGAGCTGCAGGGGCGGGGCCGCGTCGGTGACCTCGCCAGCCGCAGTCCGCTGATGCAGCGGGTGTTCGAAGTGCTCCCGGCCATCGCCGCCAGTCCCAGCACGGTGCTGCTCCAGGGCGAGACCGGCACGGGCAAGGAGCGGGTCGCCCGCACGATCCACGATCTCAGCCCGCGCAAGGAGGGCCCGTTCGTCGCGGTCAACTGCGGGGCGCTCCCCGACACGCTGCTGGAGTCGGAACTCTTCGGCTACAAGGCGGGGGCGTTCACCGGCGCGACGCGGGAGAAGCCGGGGCGCTTCGCCCTCGCCCGCGGCGGCACGCTGCTGCTCGACGAGATCGGCGAAATCAGCCCCGCGCTGCAGGTGCGGCTGCTGCGCGTGCTTCAGGAGCGGGTCTACGAGCCGCTCGGGGCGACCCGGTCCGAAAAGGCCGACGTGCGGGTGATCGCGGCCACCCACCGCGACCTGCTGGAGCGGTGCCGCGCGGGCGCGTTCCGCGAAGACCTCTACTACCGCATCAACGTCGTGCGCGTCGAGCTGCCGCCGCTGCGCAGCCGACAGGAGGACATTCCACTGCTGGTCGGACAGTTCATCGAGCGGTTCAACCGACTCCAGGGCAAGGCGGTCGGCGGCATCACCCCCGAGGCGCTCTCGCTGCTGCTGGCGCACGCGTGGCCGGGGAACGTGCGCGAGCTGGAGAACGTCATCGAACGGGCGTTCGTCCTGTGCGGCACCGGCCGCATCGGACTGCAGCACCTCCCCGACGAACTCACCCGGGGGGGAGCGCGCGGCAGCAGCCCCGTCATCGCCGAAGGCGGCATCCGCTCCGCCCGCGCCGCGTTCGACGCGCAAACCATCCTCGCCGCGATCACGCACCACAACGGCAACCGCCTGGCCGCCGCCGCCGAGCTCGGCATCCACAAGACGACCCTCTTCCGGAAAATGCGCGAGCTGAAGATCCGCGCCCCCGGCGGCCGCCGGGAGAGCGTGACCGCGGGAGAGCCCAGGAAGTAGTATAGTTGCTACTCATGATTGATCGCAAGTAGCTACAACGCTACCTCATCGCAACCGCGATGCCACATCTCTGAACATGCAACCTGTTCACGGATAATCTGTTGCAGATCATGATGCACTTCGACGCCTGAATGGCACATGGAATGCACTACAAGGTTCCGTGAAAACCGCTTTTTCCATTTGGGAAGATCGCATCGCGCCGGTGTTCGACACGGCGGACCAGATGCTGGTAGTCGAGTCGGACGACGCACGGATGGTGTCGCAGACACGCGAGACGCTGCCGGCCGGCGATCCCTTGCGCAAGGTCGCCCGGATCGTCGAGATGGGGATCGGGACGCTGGTCTGCGGCGCGGTTTCGCGGGAACTGCAGGGACGCCTCGCGGCCGGAGGCATCCGCTTCATCCCCTTTGTCGCGGGCGAGCTGCAGGCGGTCGTCGCCGCGTGGCGCGGGGGTCGGCTGCCGAGTCCGGCATTCACCATGCCGGGATGCGGCTGCGGGCGGCGCGCCCGCTGCGGCCGCGGCGGCGGGCGCATGCGCGCCGGTTGCGGGGGCGGCCCCCGCCCGTGTACGGGCAATCGTATGGACGATGTTTGAACGAAAGGAGGGCGAAATGCCTAGAGGAGACAAAACAGGACCCGCGGGAGCGGGACCGATGACGGGGCGCGCAGCCGGATTCTGCGCGGGGTTTGACCGGCCTGGATGTTCCAATCCGGTCGGTGGCCGCGGGTTCTTCGGTTTCGGCCGGGGGCGCGGCATGGGCCGGGGCATGGGCTTCGGCCGCGGCTTCGGCAACCGTTTCTTCGCGGGTGGCGGGTATCCGCCGACCGCCGTGGAACCGGCCGCGCAGAAACAGACGCTCCAGAACCAGGCGGAGGCGCTGCAGGCGCAGCTGGACGCGATCCGCAAACGGCTGGATGCGCTGACCTCTTCGTAAACCAAAGGACATCTCCATGAAAATCGCATTCTCAACATCGGGCGGCGATCTGAACGCGCCGCTGGACACCCGCTTCGGGCGCGCGGCGAAGTTCCTCGTCTACGACACCGAGACCAAGCAGTCCACCATCGTCGACAATGCGCAGAATCTGGCGGCCGCGCAGGGCGCCGGCATCCAGTCGGCGCAAGCCGTGGCGGCGGCAGGCGCGCAGGCACTGGTCAGCGGCCACTGCGGCCCCAAGGCCTTCCGCGTGCTCGACGCGGCCGGTGTCGCCGTCTACACCGCCGACGCCGCCACCGTGGGCGAGGCGCTCGCGTTGTTCCAGTCCGGGAAACTCGAACGGCTGAGCGGAGCGGATGTCGAAGGGCACTGGGCCTGAACATCGATGACAAGAAAGGACGATGCCATGAACCCGACCACGCTGAAATTCGCCATTCCGCTTGCCGAAGGAAAACTTTGCCTGCACTTCGGCCATTGCCAGCAGTTCGCCCTCATCGAGGCCGATCCGGAGACGAAGAAAATCTGCACCCGGAAAGACCTGACGCCGCCGCCGCACGAGCCGGGGGTCCTGCCGCGCTGGCTCGCACAGCAGGGCGCGGCCGTGATTCTCGCCGGCGGCATGGGACAACGGGCGCAGGCGCTTTTCGCCGAACAGGGGATCGCCGTGGTCGTCGGCGCCGCCGGCGACACGCCGGAAGCGCTGGTCACCGCCTATCTGGAGGGGACGCTGCAGGCTGGGGACAATGTCTGCGACCACTGAGGCGGCCTATGCGACTCACCATTCTGTCGGACAACCATGCCGCCCCCGGATTGGAGGCGGAACACGGGTTCGCGCTCTGGATCGAGGCCGAGGGGCGGCGCATTCTGTTCGACACCGGCGAGGGTCCGCCGTTCTGGTACAATACGCAGATGCTTGGGGTGGACGTTTCGAA
>CAYVKQ010000030.1:0-17839 GCA_964451945.1 uncultured Lentisphaerales bacterium | reverse complement strand
GGCGAAGCGCTCCTGGCCCTCGGGGAAGCAGTTCGCCGGTTCGAGTCCCAGCACGTATTCGCCTTCGCCCATCATCTTCCACTGGATGATGTAGGGAAGTTCCGCCACGCGGTAGGTCACCGTGAAGTTCAGCCCCAGGCGCGGGTTCTTCAGGCGCATGCGGGCGAGCCCGTCGGCGTCGGCCGGCAGGGTGTGGTAGTAGACCTGCTCCGCCGCCCCGGGAACGGGCGCGGTGATCTGCGGCCACGTGTCGAGTCCCTTGGCGGCGTGGTTGGTCTGCGGTTCCACGGTGTGCGGCGGCGCTTCGAGCACGGCCCCCTCGTCGACCAGCGGCCAGCCGAGGTTGATGTGGTAGAGGAGCATGCACGGAGACTCGCGGAAGCCGCGGTTCTCGACCGTGTCGCGGAGGGTCAGCGAGGCGGACCCCATCGCGGTGGCCAGGCGGCGCGTCAGCACGAGGTTCTCGGCGAAGGCTTTCGACTGGCGCACGCGGCCGGCGACGCTCAGCGTGTAGCGGCCGTCGTCGCCCCAGCCGGACGACGTGTTGACTTCCTCAGCCGGCAGGTGGCTGAGGCGGCCGTGCAGGCCGTGCGGTTCGCCGCCGGGGGCGCAGGGGCCGCCGACGTTGGCGAGGCCGCAGCCTGTGAGCAATCCGCCGCCCCAGGTCCGCAGCCACTCGTTGCCCGCGCCGTTGTAGAACGCCGGCGCGACCTCCAGGTTGCCGGTGACCCACGCCAGCGGCGTCCCCTTGAAAAAGGCCTGGCCGAGATCCATGCCGCGGTCGGGGTAGAGGGTGAAGGCGAGGCCGCTGCCGTTGTTGACCTCGATCACCCGCATGCCGCGGCCCTGTCCGTCGTCGGCAACGAGGCGCCGGATCGAGGCCAGTTGTTCCATCCGCCCCACGCGGGCGGCCAGTGCGCTTGGTGTCAGTGTCGTCACGAGTCTCCTCATTTCCTGGCGTATTGTTTTTGCCACAGGGTTTTCATCCGCCGCATTTCGGGATTGGTCTTCACCGGCTTGCCGGGGCATTGGTTTTTCTTGTCGAAGAGCCACTTCCCCCGGTTGTCGCGCAGCACGGGCAGCCGTTTCGCCACCGCGGGCGGCGTGGCCGCGCGGGTGGGTTTGTCGGCGTACCAGTAGGCCACCGACGACATCTCGTTGGCCAGGTGGTTGCCGTGGCCGTGCTCGATGGTGACCTTGATCTCCTTCTGGAAGCGGACCGGGTTCTCGACATGGAACACGTAGCTGGTCTGATAGGCGCCCTCGCCCCAGGGCGCGGACGACGGCGCCAGCGTGGTCCGTCCCTCGAAGATCGAACTGCCGTTGCGCAGGAAGGCGTTGTCCTGCATCCCCCAGGCCTGGTTCAGGTAGTCCTCGCTGCCGGTTCCGTGCAGGTCGGGGGGCCACTTGTAGCCGTCGACCCAGATCATGTCGTCCCCTTCGCCCCACCAGTCGCCGCGGAAATTCGTCACGCTCAGGTTGCAGCCGATGTAGTGGCCTCGTCCCCGGGTGTCGAGGATGACGTAATTGTTGTCCCAGGCGGTTCGTTTCTCGTTCACGATGTTGGCGAGATGGCATCCCGCGGCGTTGGCGGCAATCTCCGGCCCCCAGCCGCCGAACGGATTCGTCCGCCGGAACTCGGCATGCAGATAGCCGGTGTCGGCGGGCAGTTCGGGCATTGTCTCGTAGTCGATGTAGAAGTATTGGCAGTGCGGTTCGTCGCTCTCGTTCACCAGTTCGACCACGGCCCGTTTCCTGAACGGCATGGCGAGGTAGCTGTTGAGGGCGCACCCTTTGTTGAACTGGTAGGGAAAGCGGGTCGAGGCGGTGAAGAAACAGGACTGGTAGGAGGCGACGATGCCATGGCCGAGACCAAAGAAATCACCCAGCGGGCACAGCACGCTGGGGTGGGGGGCGTCATCCCATGTGATGTGGATCAGGCACTCGCGGTAGTGGTTGGGCTGCGTCATCCAAATGTGCGTAATCTTCCCCGGTCCGCGCAGATCGGCCAGTACGCGCGAGGTCCCGGGCGCGACCGTCCAGGCATCGGCGTTCCGTCCGCTGGTGTCCCACGAGGAACACCGGCCGGTCTTGTGATCGCGAATACGGGTCAGGTCATAGTCCTGCATGGCGCGCCCTCCTTTTGGACGACGGACAATGTTTTCCAGTGTTGCGTGTACTGTATGGAACTTTGCCGCCGAAGGCAAGCCACTTCAGGGGCAATGATGAGGCGATAGGTTCTTCGGGGTCGGTATCGGTATCGGGGTCGAAATCCGCTTTGTCTTGTCGACCCCGACCCCGATACCGATACCGACCACGATGTCGATGGCTGGTTCTCCACACGCCCCGGGGTTGCCGGGGCGGGGGAGCGGTGGTACACTCTCGCCCATCACTCAGGGAGGCGGCATGGCGGAGAAAAGACTGTTTGGCGTGGACTTGGGGGCTTCCGGCGGGAAGTGTTTTGTGGGCCTGTTCGCCGCGGACGGCGGATTCCGCATGGAGGAGGTGCACCGCTTCGCCCACGGCGGCACTTCGTTCTATCTGGCCGACCGCACGGGCGCGGTGACCGAGCGCACGTACTGGGACGACACCGCCATCTACGACAACATTCTCAAGGGCTTGCAGGCGTACAAACGGGCCTTTGGCAACACGCTCGACGCCATCGGCATCGACACGTGGGGGGCCGACGGGGCGTTCCTTAGCGCCGACGGCGAGCTTCTGGGCAAGACACACTGCTACCGCGACCACCGCCTCGACACCATGTGCGACGAGGTTAAGGCCTGCCTCGACCCGCGCCGCATCTACGGCATTACCGGCATCCACTTCCAGCCGTTCAACATGAGCAACCAGCTGCGCTGGTTCGCCACCCGGCGTCCGGAACTGCTCAAGCTCACGGCGCAGTTCCTCCCCATCCCGACGCTGTTCAATTTCTACCTCTCGGGCGCCACCGCCGTCGACTCCTCGTGGGCGAGCGTCACCCAGTTGATGGACGCCAAGCGGCGGGCATGGTCCAAGCCGCTGCTGCGCGCGCTCAAAATTCCCGCCCGCATCATGCCGCCCATCGTTGAACCCGGCGCGGAGATCGGCAGGCTGCGGCCGCAGCTCGCCGCGGCGCTCGGCCTGAACGAGGCCGCGGTCGTCGCGGTGGGATCGCACGACACCGCCAGCGCCTTCGCCGCGGCGCCGGTGGGCGATGTCGCCCACGCGCTGATCATCAGCTCGGGCACCTGGTCGCTGGTCGGCCGCCTCGTCCGCAAGCCGATCACCAGCGACGCGGCGATGGCGGCGAACATCAGCAACGAGGGGGGGATCGGCAACACCCGCTTCCTCAAGAACTGCATGGGAACCTGGATTGCGCAGGAACTGCTGCGGGTGTGGGAGGCCGCCGACGGCCGCCGCATGAGCTGGGCCGAGGTGGACACGATCACCCCCGCCGCGGCGCCGTTCACCGCCTTCATCGATCCCGACAACGCCCGTTTCTACAATCCGGCGAACATGGAGGAGGCGGTGCGCGCCTTCCTCGCGGGGAGCGGCCAGACGCAGCCCGCCGACCGCGGCACGCTCCTCCGCATCGTCTACGAGAGCCTGGCGCTGAAGTACCGCCTGGTGAACGAGCAGATCGCCGCGGTCTGCGGCACGCCGACGCGGGCGGTCCACATCGTCGGCGGCGGCAGCGGCAACGCGCTGCTCAACCAGTTCACCGCCGACGCCCTGAACGTCCCCGTCCACGCCGGTCCGAAGGAGGGGACGGCGGTGGGGAACCTCATGGTTCAGGCAATGGCCACGGGAATCATCGGCTCCATGGCCGAGGCGCAGCCGATCATCCGCGCCGCCTTTCCCATCAAGACCTACACGCCGGGCGATGCGGCCGCCTGGAACGAGGCCTACCGGCGCTTTCAGGCGCTGGTGTGATGGTCGAGGCTCCTGCAAAATCCCTTGCTTGCGGGTGTGTCACGGACATCTTGCCCGTGTTTCATGGGCGGGACGCCCATGCCACGAGGGGTTTGCAGGAGCCTCGGTTCCCGCCCGTGCCCGGCTCAGGCTTCGGGGAATACGGCCCGGAGCGCCAGTTCCGCGATGTCGATCCGGACGCGTATGGCCCGGTCGTGGTCGGTGACGCGGTTGGTCAGGACAATGGTGTAGCGCTGTTTCGCCGGGTCGATCCAGATCGCGTTTCCCGCCCATCCGGTGTGACTGAGCGTCCGCTCGGAGAGTGCGGCCGGGTTGAAAGCGGCGTCGACGCGCCAGCCGAAGGCCACTGGCGAACGCCGGTCGGGACGGGCGCCGAGAAAATCGACGACCCCTCCGGAAAGAAGCTGTCGCCCTTTCCAGGCGCCGCGCGCCAGCATCATGCTGCTGAAGAGACCAAGGTCGGCCACGGTGGAGAAGAGTCCCGCGTTGCCGACGGGGCGGCCCGCGTGGCGCGCCGGCGGATCGCTGGCGACCGCGAAGGTGCCGGCCTCGCCCTGGCGCACCACTCGGCGCGGATCGGGGTCGGGGATGGGTGCCCAGCGGGTATCGCGCATGCCGAGGGGGAGGAAAAGACTCTCCCGGAGGAGCGCGTCGAGGCTTCCTCCCAGCAGGCGCTCGACAACCAGGCCCAGCAGGATGTAGTTGCCGCAGCAGTATTCGTAGGGCTCGCCCGCCGGGCGGGAGGGGCTGAAGTCGAGGATCCTCTCCACCACGCTTCCCTCTACATCGTAGGGTTTCTGGTTGGAGAATCCCGATAGATGCCGCGCCAGTGCGCGGACCGTCACCGGCCCCGGCAGCGCACCGCGGTAGTCCGGCAGGTAGGTCGTGAAGGGCGCGTCGGGGTCGAGCAGGCCGCGGTCCATGCAGAGAGCCAGCCCGGAGGTCGTGCCGACGGCCTTCGTCACGCTGGCGAGGTCGAAAAGGGCTGTCTCGGGCATCGGGTCGCGGTGCTCGCGGTCCATCCATCCGAACGCCTTCCGGTAACAGGCCCCCTCGGGGGTGCCCAGTTCGATTACGCCGCCGGTGCACATTCCCTGCCGGACATTCTCGCCGCACAGCGCCTCCAGGGAGGCGGCAGCGGCAGCGGAATGCAGAGGGATGTTCATGCAAAACCCCTTGCTTGCAGGCGTGGCACGGGCATCTTGCCCGTGTTCCATGGGCGGGACGCCCATGCCACGAGGGGTTTTGCAGGAGCCTCGAGGGTGAGACACGGTGCTCCGGCCTTCACGCGCTGAAGAACCCGCGGCCGCGCAGGTGCCGGAGCCGCATGCGCAGCTTTGTCGGTCAGCGCACCCGGACGTGGAGTCCGCCTGCCTCTGCCGCCACACCCGAATGTGGTCGATCGCGAAATCCATCGGATAGGGAAGGTTTTCGTCGATGCTCCCCGACCAGCCGCCAATCTGGAACATGGCCATGAGCAGGTACATTCTGCCCGCCGGGGTCGCCCCTTGGTAGACATGCACCGGACTGCCGTCCAGATGCCAGGTGATCTTTCCTTCCTCCCAGTGGATCGCCCATGCATGGAAGTCCTTGGTCAGGTCGCAGGGACAATTGAACGCGGCGCTTCCTCCCGTCGTGAAATGAACGTTGAAGAGATTCTGCCGGGGGGTCCTGCCCAGCCACTCGAAGATGTCGATCTCGACCGCGGGTGAATCTCCCTGCGGATTCCCCCGCAGCACGCCTTCTGGCGAGTATTCCTGGTTCCGCGCGCCCACGGAATGAAGCCAGAAGGCCGTGTACGCGCCGCTGCCGCAGACGGGCATCCTGCACCGTATCTCCCACCAGCCGTACTTCTGGGCGAATTTCACCTCGTCGCGGAATTCACCGGACGACTCGTCGTAGCGGTAGATGGCTGATGTCAAGGCGGAGACGGTGGGAGTCGCGGGCGTGTCGCGCCTAGGCAGATCCTTGTCCACGCGGAGACTCAGGACGCCGTCATCAATCACGTAGTGCGCCAGCGGCGGATTCGGCTGCCAGCCGCGCGTATGGGCATTGGGGTAGCCAATGCGTGTGTAATACTCGACACGGCCCAGTCTGTACCCGGTGAACCAGTGGTTCGTATCGAGTTCACGGCCTTCGAAGTCGTCCCCGAAACTCAGCTCCCAAGCGGGGTCATGCGATGGATGCCACAACATTTCCTATTTCCTTATCTGCTCCGGCGCGAAGCGCGCGGCGAAGCCGGGGGAGGGGATGAGGCGCGGGGGTGTTTCGTCCGTCACCCAGAGCGCATGGCAACCGGGGGTGCGTTCGAGCAGGCGGCGCCCCTCTTCCGCGCCTAGGACGAACAGAGTGGTGGAGAGGGCGTCGGCTGCCGCCGCCGTGGGGGCGAGCACGGTGACGCCGGCCATGCCGCGGACGGGGCGTCCGCTGCGCGGGTCGATGATGTGCGCGTAGCGGGTTCCCGCCAGTTCGACGAACCGCTCGTAGTTGCCCGACGTCGCCACCGCCTCGCCGTCGGCCAGTGTGACGGTGCCGAGCAGGCCGTCGCGGCGGAAGGGATCGCGGACGCCGATCCGCCAGCCGTCGCGGCCCGCCCCCGGCGTGCCGCAGGCGCGGATGTTGCCGCCGAGGTTGATCAGGAAGTCTGTCTCCTGCGTTGCCCGCAGGCGGTCGAAGGCGCAGTCGACCGCATATCCCTTGGCGATGCCGCCCAGGTCCAGCGCCATGTCCGTGCACGCCAGCGATGCCGCGGACGTGCCGTCGGGGAGGGTGTCGAGCCGGATCGCCCGCCAGTCCACGCGGGCGCGCGCCGCGGCGATCTCGGCTTCGTCCGGCGGTTGCGTGCGCGTCGTGCCGCGGAATCCCCACAGCGCCATCAGCGGGCCGACGGTGGGGTCGAACGCGCCGCCGCCCGCCGCGGCGGCGTCGCGCGCGAGGGCGATCACCGCCGCCGCGTGCGCGCCGAGCGTCACGGGAATCCCGCTACCGGCCGCGGCGTTGATTGCGGCAAGTGTGCTGGCGGGACGGAAGACCGAGAGGTCGCGCTCGATCTCGGCGAACGTTTCGCCGGCGGCGGCGCGGATCCGCTGCAGGCGCGCTTCCTCTCCGTGCGGCGCCGACACCGCGGCGGTGGTCCCCATGCACAGCCACTGGAGCGTCGCCGGCGGCAGGGGGGTGCGCGCGCAGGCGGCGAGCAGCGCGATCAGGCTCCACGCGGCCATGCGGGCAACGCTGCGGCGGCCGCGCCGGTGAAAGATGAAATGCGGCATCACGGAGATACTGTAGCGTCCGGACGGCCGGGTTTCAAGACCGCCGCGGGGGAATGCCGGCGTTGCGGCCGGCGCGCGGATGCGCTACTGTACGGGTGTGCCGGCTGGAATCGTCCGGCAGGCGGGCGCGCAGTCCGCACGGGGGAATATGGAAACGACAGGAGCGACACGGGTGACGCGGGAGCGGACGCGGCAGATCCGGCTGGGTGGCATCGCCATCGGCGGCGGCGCGCCGGTGAGCGTGCAGACGATGGCCAACAGCGACCCGCGCGACGCGGCGGCGACAGTGGCGCAGATCAACGAAGCGGCCGGGGCGGGTGCCGACATCGTCCGCCTGGCCGTGCCCGACGCCGAGGCCGCGGCGGTGTTGCGCGAGATCCGGCGGCAGGCGGCGGTCCCGCTCGTCGCCGACATCCATTTCGACTACCGCCTGGCGCTGGCGGCGGTCGACGCCGGCATCGACGGGCTGAGGATCAATCCGGGCAACATCGGCGGCGCGGAACGTGTGCGCGCCGTCGTGGCGGCGGCGCGGCCGCGCAAGATTCCGATCCGCATCGGTGTCAACGGCGGCTCGCTGGAGAGCGATCTTCTCGAACGCCACGGTGCGGCGACCGCCGAGGCGCTGGTCGAAAGCGCGCTGCGTCATGTGGCACTGCTCGAAGCCGCCGGCTACCACGAGATCAAGATTTCCGTCAAGGCGTCGGACGTGCCGCGCACACTGGCCGCCTACCGCCTGCTGGCCGAGCGGACCTCCTATCCGCTGCACCTGGGCGTGACCGAGGCGGGGACCTTTCTCGCCGGAACGGTCCGCTCGTGCGTCGCCATGGGGGCGCTGCTGCTGGAGGGGCTGGGCGACACGATCCGCGTCTCGCTGACCGACACCCCGCTGCGCGAGGTGCGGGTGGGGGTGGAGCTGTTGCGCGCGGCAGGGTTGCGCGCGCCCGGTGCCAGCGTCACATCGTGTCCGACCTGCGGCCGCACCCAGGTCGACGTGGCCGCCGTGGCAACCGAGGTCGAGGCACGGCTCGAACAGTACTACCACGACCATCCCGCCGCGCCGCGGCCGCACGTCGCGGTGATGGGGTGCCTGGTCAACGGCCCCGGCGAGGCGCGCGGAGCCGACATCGCCGTGGCCGGCGGCAAGGGAAAATTCGCGCTTTACGTCCGCGGCGAGCAGGTCGCCGTGATCCCCGAGGCCGAAGCGGTCGGGCGGGTCGTCGATCTGGTCAAAGCGTGGCGCCCCGGATGAGCGGCGTGGGAGAACGCAGTGTAAACACCGTGCACAGGCCGAGGGGCGGTCCTGTGCGCCCCGTTCACGGGGCGTTTCAGCACAGCATGGTCCGCCGCTGTTTCAACCACGACTACCGCGATCCCTTCTTCTACATGGTCACGATCACCACGCACCGGCGCCGGCCGTGGTTCGGCGTCTGCGAGAACAACGCCTGCGCGCTCAGCGCCGACGGCCTGCTGGTCCGCGACCTCTGGCACCGCATCCCGCGCGACTACCCCCAGATCAAGCTCTCCACGACGTCTCCTCATCCTGTCACGTTCTGCGGCTGCCGTTCACGGCGGCGCGCCCCTCACCCGCGAGACCTGCCTCGCGCTGAACGCCGCCTGCGCTCATCTCGCGGGATGGCAAGCCTCAAACCCCGATTGACAACCGCGTGAGGCTGTCTCACGCAAGGAGAACCAACATGGCGAAAAACAAGCAACGGATCGTCCAGAACCGCGCGCACAAGCTCGCACGGAACAAAGCCAGGGAGTCTCGGAGCCGGAAGGCGGCCGCAGGCGCCACTCCGGGTTTTGAACAGCGGTACGGGGTCAGCCGCGCCGCGATACGCGCGGCCCCGCTGCGCCGCGTACTGGTCAGCGGAAGCCTTTTCCGTGAGGGCATAGGCGATGTGGTGGTGAGCCGCGAATTGGAGGGCGGCCTGCTCGCCGTAGCCGTTGTGCTGCTGGATGTCTTCTGCCTCGGCGTGAAGGACGCCTTCCTGCGGATCATGACGCCGATCGCGTTGGACGCTCTTATCGCAAGGGCCCGCGAGGTCCAGCCGCTGGAGGATGCAGCGCCGGAGTACGCGCGCAAACTTGTCGACGGCGCCATCGCCTATGCCCGCGCGCTGGATCTCGAGCCGCACCGTGATTTCGCGGACGCGTCGGTCTTGCTGGAGGGTATTGACCCTGCGGCGTGCGACGCCGTGTTCACCTATGGCAAGGATGGCAAGCCATTCTATGTGAACGGACCCAGCCACAACGAGCAGAAGGCGCGCAGCATCGTCGCCCACCTCGCCGCCAGGCTCGGCCCCGACGGCTTCCATTATCTCGTCAGTTTGGATGGTGCCCCGCAATTCGCGGATGATTGAGGCACCGCAGAACCCGGTGCTGCATGCCCCGCCTCGCCGTCACTACAGCAGCGGCAGGGGGTCGGGGATGGCGTCGAGCGGCGGCAGGGGAGGGAGGGCGCGCCAGCGGCAGTCGCTCTCGGACGGCCCGTCCTCGGTCTCGAAAAGGTGCCGCCAGCGCTTCTGGAAGGTCAGCCCGTTGCGGACCACGGCGGCGGCGTTGCGGATGGCGGGGGAGCCCTGGGTGGTCGTGCTCTCGAAGTGGTACATCTCGGCCGCCGGCGTGTAGACCGCCCGCCATCCCTGTTCGCGCAAGCGGTAACAGAGGTCGAAATCCTCGAACTGGACGGGGTGGAAGATGGGATCGAAACCGCCATGGCGACGCAGCAGCTCGGCGCGGACCATCAGGCAGGCGCTGATCAGGCACTGCACGTCGGCGGGAGCGGCGCAGGAGGGGGCGTCGTTGGGGCGGCCGCGGCCGCGGAAGCAGACGTGGCCGCGCCGCGAGATGCCGACGCCGGCGCACTGGATGGCCGCGTCGGGCGTGGGGTAGACCATCTTGGGGCCGGCCAGGCCAATGTCGGGCGCCGCCTCGATCGCCGCCCGCAGGCGCGAGAGCCAGGCGCGGGTGCGTGGCGCGACATCGTTGTCCAGAAAGACGACGTATTCGCCGGCGGCCGCGGCAATCCCCTGATTACGGGCGGCGGAGCAGCCGATGTTCGTCTCGTTGCGCAGCAGGCGCACCGGCACGCCCCGCGACGCGCCTGCCGCCACCAGCGACTCCTCGACCCATTGCGGAGTACCGTCGGAAGAGCCGTTGTCCACGACCAGCAATTCCCACGGTGCATCGCCGACCGTATCGCGCAGCAGGGCGGAGAGGCAGCGCCGGGTGACCGCGAGCTTGTCGTAGGTCAGGATGACGAGGGAGTAGCGCATGGACACATCTCCGGCCGCCGGACCGGGGTCAGGCATTCGCCAGCCCGCGCGCGCCGGCGACGATCGCCGCCGTGTCGGGGATGCAGGCCGCCTCGAGCGTTTTCGAGGCGGGGACGGGGCAGTCGGGACCGGCGAGGCGGCGGATCGGGGCGTCGAGCGAATCGTAGGCCGCCTCGAAGATGCGGGCGGCGACCTCGGCGGAAAATCCTCCGGTCACGGGGCCTTCTTCGACAAGCAGCACGCGGCCGGTCTTGCGTGCCGCCGCGACGACCGTGTCGGTGTCGAGCGGCGCCAGCGTGCGCAGGTCGACCACTTCGGCTCCGATTCCCTCGGCCGCCAGTTCGCGGGCCGCCGCCAGACAGAGGTGGGCCATGTGGGACCAGGCGATCAGGGTCACGGTGTCGCCGCTGTGGGTGACGCGGGCGCGTCCGAAGGGGACGGGCGGCGGCAGGGCGTCGCCGAGCGGCCAGCGAAGGGGGTAGAGAAGCTTGTGTTCGAGGAAGAGGACGGGGGAGGCGCCGCGGATCGCCGTCTGCAGCAGCCCCGAGGCGTCGGCCGCATCGGAGGGTGCGGCGATGTGGAGCCCCGGGATGCCGGTGAAGAGCCGTTCGAGGCACTGCGAGTGGGTGGCGCCATAGCCGCGCCCGCCGCCGGTGGGCGCGCGCACCACCACGGGACAGGGGAGGCGGTAGATGTAGCTCAGCTTGGCGGCGAGGTTGGCGAGCTGGTCGACTGCCAGCGTGATGAAGTCCATGAACATGATCTCGACGACGGGGCGGAGTCCCGCGGCGGCGGCGCCGATGGCCGTGCCGACGAGCGCCTGTTCGGAGATCGGCGTGTCGCGGATCCGTTCGGGGCCGAATTCGGCCAGCAGCCCCTTGGTGACGCCGAAGGCGCCGCCGTAGGCGCCGATGTCCTCGCCCATGAGCAGGACGGCGGGGTCGCGCCGCAGCTCGGCGGCCAGGGTTTCGCGGAGGGTGACGGTGAATGTTTTCATGGCAAGGGGGAGGGAAGGAGGGTCAGGCGGTGGCGAAGACGCCGTCGGCGACGGTCGCGGGGTCGGGGTCGGGGCTCGTCTCGGCGAAACGGACCGCCTCGGCGATCACGCGTTCCGCCTCCGCGCGGCAGGCGGCGAAGCGCGCCTCGGCGTCGCCACCCTGCCGCCGCAGCGTCTCTTCCAGCAGGATGATCGGTTCGCGGCGCCACGCCTCGGCTTCCTCGGCCGGCGAGCGGTACTCGCGCTTGTCGCCCTTGGAGTGTCCCGACAGGCGGTAGGTGAGGCACTCGACCAGCGACGGCCCGCCGCCGCCGCGCGCATGTGCGAGGGCGGCGGCGGTGGCCGCGCGGACATCCTCCAGGACGTTGCCGTCGACGGCGACCGCCGGGATGCCGTAGGCGGCCCCCCGGTCGGCCAGGCGGGTGTTGGCGAGCCCCAGCACGATGGGCGTCGACATGGCGTAGCGGTTGTTTTCGCAGATTGCAACCAGCGGCAGGCGCCACAGGGCGGCCAGGTTCAGCGACTCGTGGAACAGCCCCTGGTTCGAGGCGCCGTCGCCGATAATGCAGACCACGACCCGTCCGGTGCGGTGCGTCTGGGCTTCCAGCGCCAGCCCGCAGGCGAAGGCCATGCTGCCGGCGGTGATGCCGTTGGCGCCGTAGAAACCGAGCGGTAGGTCGCTCATCATCTGGCTGCCGCCCCGCCCCCGGGCGTAGCCGGTCGCTTTGCCGAACATTTCGGCCATCATCCGGCCGGGATCGGCGCCGAGGGCGAGGAAATGTCCGTGGCCGCGGTGTGTACTGGTGAGCGCATCCCCCGGGGCCATAGCCGCGGCAACGCCGACGGCGACCGCCTCCTGGCCGATGCACACGTGGGCGGTCCCCATGACGCGCCCCTCGGCGAACAACCGTTCCACCGCCTCTTCAAACCGTCGGATCAACAGCATCCGCGCGTAGCATTCCCATACGTCCATAGTGATCTCCGGACGGAAATATTAGCCACTTCCGTGCCAAAACGCACGGTCCAACCTTCGCCGCCCCGGCGTTTCACGATCTTCGCTGCGGCGTTGCTTTCGCGCCCGAGAACGGCTATGCTTGTGTCGGATGGCGGATGATTCCGTGTCCGGTGGAAGTTGGAGTGGACCATGACGTCGAATTTGTTCCTATATGATTTGAGTGACGCGATTATCGGCCTGGTCGCCGGCGTGGGCGGCGTGGCCGCGGGCTACTATTTGCGCGGACTGGTCGGCCGCTGGCAGGCCGAGGCGATCGAAAAGCGGGCCCAGGCGCGCCTCGACGAGGCCGAGGCCGAGGCCAAGGCGCTGCTCAAGGAGGCCGACATCAAGGCCCGCGCCGAGGTCGTGAATGCGCGCGAGGAGTTCGAAAAATCGACCAAAGCGCGCCGCAAGGAGCTGCAGGACATCGAGACCCGGCTGAACGACCGCCAGGAAAACCTCGACAAGAAGGGCGAGACGCTCAGCCAGAAGCAGGAGGAGCTGCAGAAGCGGGATGCCATGCTCGCCAACCGGCGCACCGAGGCGGAAAAACTGGCGGCGGAGGCGCAGGCGCGTCTGCAACGGCTGGCGGGGATGACCGCCATCGAGGCCAAGAAGGAGATTTTCCTGCGTGTGGAGCAGGAGATCCAGGGCGAGACGACGGGGCTCGTGCGCCGGCTGCAGGAGGAGGCGAAGCAGAACGCCGAGCGGGAGGCGCAGCGGCTGACCGCCATGGCGGTGCAGCGCTACGCGGCGCGCCACGCCGCCGAGATGATGACGAGCACCGTGCCGCTGCCGAGCGACGATGTCAAAGGGCGCATTATCGGGCGCGAGGGGCGCAACATCCGGGCGCTGGAGGCGGCGACGGGGGTCACCATGCTGGTGGACGACACCCCCGAGGCGGTGGTGATCTCGGGATTCGACCCGATCCGCCGCGAGATCGCGCGCCAGGCGCTCGAACAGCTCGTCGCCGACGGCCGCATCCATCCCGCGCGGATCGAGGAGGTCGTGCAGAAGGTGCAGGAGAACATGGAGGAGACGATCCGGCAGGCGGGGGAGTCGGCCGTCTACGCCACCAAGCTGCAGGGGGTCCCGCCCGAGCTGGTCGCCGCCCTCGGCCGCCTCAAGTTCCGCTCCAGCTACTCGCAGAACGTGCTGCAGCATGCGCTGGAGGTCTCCCACCTCATGGGGGTCATGGCTGCCGAAATGAAGCTGGACCCCGCCGTGGCGCGGCGGGTCGGGCTCTTCCACGACATCGGCAAGAGCCTCGACCACGAGGTGGAGGGCTCGCACGCCGTGATCGGCGCCGACCTCATGCGCCGCCACGGCGAAGACCCGGTGGTGGTGAACGCGGTCGCGGCGCACCACGCCGACGTCGAGGCCGAGAGCCTCTACGCGGTGCTGTGCTCGGCGGCCGACGCGATCTCGAGTTCGCGCCCCGGCGCACGCATGGAGTCGACCGAGATCTACGTCCACCGTCTGGAGAAGCTGGAGGCGATCGCCAACGGCTTCAAGGGCGTCAACAAGACCTTTGCCGTGCAGGCGGGGCGCGAGGTGCGGGTGATCGTCGATCCCGACGTGGTGGATGACGCGGCGGCGATGCAGCTGGCGCGCGACATCAGCCGCAGGATCGAGCAGGACCTGCAGTACCCGGGGCAGATCCGCGTGATCGTCGTGCGCGAAACCCGTTGTGTCGAATACGCCCGCTGAGGATCGACGGCCATGAAGGTATTGATGGTGGGCGACATCGTGGGCGGCGCCGGACGGCTGATCTTCGCCCGCGTGGTGCGCACGTTGCGCGCCGACGGCGCGGTGCACGCGGTGGTGGCCAACGCCGAGAACGCCGCGGCGGGCAACGGCATCACCCGCGCGCTCGCCGAGGAGCTGTTCGAGGCCGGCGCCGACGTCCTGACGCTCGGCGACCACACGTGGGGGCAGAAGGATGCCGAGAAGGCGTTCGCGGGCGAGAAACGCCTGCTGCGCCCGGCCAATTTCACGCCGGAGTGCCCCGGCGCCGGCTGGACCGTGGTGCAGACGGCGCTGGGGCCGCTGGCCGTCCTCAACCTCATCGGCCGGGTCTTCATGCCGCCCGTCGATTGTCCCTTCCGCCAGGCCGACGCCGCGCTGAAGGCGATCCCTGGAGGCGTGGCCACCGTCGTCGATTTCCACGCCGAGGCGACCTCCGAGAAGATCGCCATGGGGCTCCACCTCGACGGCCGCGTCGCGGCCGTGGCGGGGACCCACACCCATGTGCAGACGAGCGACGCGTGCGTTCTTCCGGGAGGCACCGGCTACCTCACCGACCTGGGAATGACCGGCCCCACGGGCGGTGTGATCGGCCGCGAGGCCCGGCCGGTGCTGCGCAAATTCATCACCGGCATGCCCGCGCGTTTCGACGTGGCCGACGGCCCCGCCGTACTGGAGGGTGCGATCTTCGACATCGACCGAACCACGCTGAAATGCCTCGGCGCAACCGCGCTGCGGGTGCGCGAGGGAAAGGCGGCGGGATGAGTGGAGAGCTGTTTCCGGCCGCCGGGCGCCATGTCTACACCGTCGCCGAGTTGACGCGCAAGGTCAAGCTGACGCTGGAGGATGAGATCGGCCGCGTGTGGGTCGAGGGTGAAATCTCGAATCTCCGTCTGCAAGGGGCGTCGGGCCATTGCTACTTCACGCTCAAGGACGGTTCGGCGCAGCTCGCCGCCGTCCTCTTCGCTGGTGCGCGGCGGGGCGCCGCCGCGAAGCTGGCCGACGGCATGGTGATCCGCGCCTGCGGCGACCTCACCGTCTACGAACCGCGCGGCCAGTACCAACTGGTGGTCCGCACCGTCGAGGCGGGGGGCGCCGGCCTGCTGCTGGCGGCCTTCGAGGCGCTCAAGCGGCGCCTGCTGGAGGAGGGACTGTTCGACGCGGCGCGCAAGCGGCCGCTGCCGCTGCTGCCGCAGCACGTGGGGCTGGTCACCTCGCCGACGGGAGCCGCCGTCCGCGACATCCTCTCGATCCTCGCGCGGCGCTTCCCGAACGTGCGCGTCACCCTCGCCCCGGCGCGCGTGCAGGGCGCCGGCGCGGCCGGGGAGGTCGCCGCTGCGATCGCGCTACTCCACCGCCTGCCCGACCGCCCCGACGTGCTGATCGTCGGCCGCGGCGGCGGCAGCATCGAGGACCTGTGGGCCTTCAACGAGGAGGAGGCGGTGCGCGCGGTCGCCGCTTCGGAGATTCCCGTGATCTCGGCCGTCGGGCACGAGACCGACACCACGCTGTGCGATTTTGCCGCCGATCTGCGCGCGCCGACGCCCTCGGCTGCGGCGGAACAGGTGGTCGGCTGCAAGGAGGCGTTTGAAGACCTGCTGCAGCGGCAGGCGCGCGCCCTCTTCCATGCGCTTTCGGGACGGCTGGAGGTGGCGCGCCACCGCGTGGAAATCGCGGCCGGGAGCCGGGCGTTGCGCGAGCCGCTGCGCCTGATCGAGCGCCGTGCGCAGACGCTCGACAACCTGGAGCTGCGCCTGGCGCGGGGCGTCGCCGCCGCCGCCGGCGACGCGCGCCGGCGCATCGAACGGGTTCGTTCGCGCCTGCTGGTGGCGCGCGCGGCCGCGGTGTCGCCGCTGTGCGACCGGATCGACCGGCTGCGGCGGGATCTGGCCCGGACGGCCGCGCTCCGGATCGAACGGGCGCGCGCGGGGCTCGACGCCCTGGAGCGGAGTCTGCGCGCGCTCGGACCGCAGGCGGTGCTGGCGCGCGGCTACAGTCTGACGCGTCGGGCGGACGGAACGCTGGTGCGCGACCCGGCGCAGGTGGCGCCGGGGGCGGTGGTGCGCACCCAGGTTGCAAAAGGATGTTTCGAATCCATCGTGAGGTGAGGTATGGCGAAGCGGGAAAACGAAAACGGCAAACAGGAAGAACGGCTCGGTTTCGAGGCGGCGCTCAAGCGGCTGGAGGAGATCGTCAGCCGGATGGAATCGGGCGACTTGGGACTCGACGAACTGGTGGCCTCGTTTGAAGAGGGCCAGAAGCTGGTCAAACAGTGCTCCGGCAAATTGAACGAGGTTGAACGCCGGATCGAGGTGCTGGTCAAGGACGAAACGGGCAAGGTGACGGCCAAACCGTTCGCCGCCGAACCGCTGTAACGAATGGACTCCCTTCTATGCGTATCTATCTCTGTCCTGCACTGATGGACTGGCTGATTTTCCTCGTCCATTTCGCTGTTCTCTACGCGGCCGGCGAGCGCGCGCTGACGATCGGTCGGTGCGCCTGGCTCGGAGGCGTCTTCCAAGTGGCCTACCTTTGCACCAGCATGGCGGTCGGACTGGTCTTGACACGGGCGCGGGCACGGGCATGGCTGCTGGCGAGCACCGCCGTATCCCTGGTCGCCGCGATCGCCTGCATCTTTCTCGTCCGGTACGGCTGGCTGCTGGCCGCGATGGGGACGTTTGGCGTGTCGTCGGCCGTTTTCTTCAATTCGTTCCAGACCTTCATGCGGGGGGAGTCGGCGCCCGGCGGGCTGGCGCGCTCCGTCGGCTGGTACACGCTGGCCTGGAGCGGGGGATCGGGGCTCGGCATGCTTTCGGCGGGCTTGATGTACCGCAGCGGGCTCTGGGCCCTGTCGGGCCTCTCCGCGGGGGTCTGCGTTGTGATTTTCGCCGTGCTGCTGCGGCACCGGACGCGGCCGGTCGGCGAGTTGTCGTCCGACGAACATGTCGAGCAGGGGTCGGCCAAGGCGCGCGCGGTCGATCCGCGCTATGTGCGGGTGGCGTGGGTGGTGATCTTCACCGCCATGTTCATGCAGCGGCCGATCCAGAATTTCTTTCCCGCCTTGAGCGCCAGGCAGGGCATCAGCGCCTCGGCGGCGGGTATTCCGCTCTTTCTGCTGATGATCGTCCAGGGGGTCTCCGGCGCGGCGTTCATCCGCTTCCGCGACTGCCTCTACCGGCGCACGCCGCTGTGGACGATGCACGCGGCGGGGACGGCCATTCTGCTGGCGCTGTGGCGGTGGCCCTCGTACTGGATGAGCCTCGTCGGCATCGGCGCACTCGGCATCTACACGGGTTTCGCCTACTACTCGGCCGTCTACTACGCCAGCAATTCGGGCCGCCGCTCGTTCAACATCGGGATCAACGAGTTCCTGGTGGGGGTCGGCTCCTTTGCCGGGCTCTTCGTGTGCGAGGCGTGGATGCGCCGCAGCGGCAGCGACCAGAGCCTCTACCTGGTATGCGCCGCCGCGCTGGCCGTGTCGGCGGTGGTGCAGGTGGCGCTGGTCAGCGGCCGGAAACGGGCGTGACAATTCACCGGTGCCGGCGCGTGCCGTCTGTGCTATACTGCGCGCATGGCACAGGAATGGAACATCAGGTCGCGGGGCCACGCCTGCACTGTCTGCAACAAGGCGTTCGAGGACAAG
>CAYVKQ010000029.1:11490-17859 GCA_964451945.1 uncultured Lentisphaerales bacterium | reverse complement strand
AGCAAAGGACGACGGATGAGTGACAAGCGAAACGAGGCGGCGCCGGACGCCGAACCGCGGCCGATCATCGACGAAGACCACTGCAAGGGGTGCGGACGGTGCATCGCCGCCTGTCCGAAGAAGGTGCTGCGCTTCAAGTCGACCCTGAACCGCCGCAGCGTGAAACCGGCCGAGTATATCGGTTCGGGCTGCATCGGTTGCAGCCTCTGTTTCTACAACTGCCCCGAGCCCTTCGCCATCGAGGTGCGGACGCCCGACAAGCGGAACCCCAAGGACACGACGAAATGACCACATTTGTCAAAGGCAACGAAGCGGTCGTGATCGGCGCGCTCTACGCCGGTTGCGACGCCTTCTTCGGCTATCCCATTACCCCGGCGAGCGAGATCGCGCACGCGGCGGCCGTCCATTTCCCCGGCACCGGGCGCGAATTCCTGCAGGCCGAATGCGAGACCGCGTCGATCAACATGGTCTATGGCGCCGCCTCGGCCGGCAAGCTCGCCATGACCGCCACGTCCGGCCCCGGCATGAGCCTGATGCAGGAGGGACTCTCCTACCTGGCCGGCGCCGAGCTCCCCGGCGTCATCGTCAACGTCCAGCGGGCAGGCCCCGGCCTGGGAAACGTCTACCCCGAGCAAGGCGACTACAACCAGGCGGTCAAGGGCGGCGGCCACGGCAACTACCACTGCCTCGTGCTCGCCCCCGGCAACGTGCAGGAGATGTGCGACCTCACGATCCGCGCCTTCGGCCTCGCCTTCCGCCACCGCAACCCCGTGATCGTCCTCGCCGACGCCGTCCTGGGCCAGATGATGGAGACGCTGGCCCTCCCCGCGGCGGAGTCGCCGCGGCCGGAGACGCGCGGCTGGGCCGTCGACGGCACCGCCGAGACCCGCCGCAACCTCATCACCTCGATCTTCCTCAACGCGCCGATGCAGGAGGAGCACAACCGCCGCCTGCAGGCGAAATACGCGGCCCTGGCCGGCGAGGCGCTGAGCGAGGAGTACCGGACGGACGACGCCGACGTGGTGCTGACCGGCTACGGCATCTCGAGCCGCATCGCCCGCTCGGCCGTCGACGCGCTGCGGCAGCGGGGTGTGCGCGCGGGCCTCTTCCGTCCGCTCACCCTCTACCCCTTCCCCACCGACGCCCTGCAGCGGGTCGCGCGCGGACGGCGGCTCGCCGTGGTCGAGCTGAGCTGCGGCCAGTACCGCGACGACGTCGCCTTCCACCTGGAACGCCCCGCCGCCGGTCTGACACTGATCAACCGCATGGGTGGCATGCTCGTCACCGTCGACGAAGTGGTCGAAGGCGTCCTCGCCATGAACCGCTAATCCCGGAAACAGGACTATGAGCATCAAAAAAGCAGTCGGCTTCTACGACACCTTCGAACGCAGCGGCAGCCCGACGCGCGACACGCACTACTGCCCCGGATGCGGGCACGGCATCCTCCACAAGCTCATCTGCGAGGCGCTGGTCGAGTTGGGACTCCAGGACCGGACGGTCATGGTCAACCCCATCGGCTGCGCCGTGTTCGGCTACTACTACTGGGACGTCGGCAACATCGGCGCCGCGCATGGCCGCGCGCAGTCGGTCGCCACGGCGCTCGTCCGCACCCTACCCGGGAGGGTCGTCATCGCCTACCAGGGCGACGGCGACCTCGCCGCGATCGGCTTCAACGGGACGTTCCAGGCGGCGAGCCGCGGCGAGCCCTTCGCGACCTTCTTCGTCAACAACGCGACCTACGGCATGACGGGCGGACAGCTCGCGCCCACCTCGCTGATCGGGCAGAAGACCGCCACCTCGCCCGCCGGCCGCTCCGCCGAGCACGAGGGCTACCCGCTGCATGTCTGCGAGACCCTCAACCAGCTCAAGGCGCCGGTCTACATCGCCCGCTGCTCGCTGGCCGACACCAAGCGCATCATGCAGGCGCGCCAGGCCGTGCGCAAGGCGCTCGAGATCCAGCGCGACGGCAAGGGCTACGCCTTCGTCGAGTTCCTCTCGCCCTGCCCGACCAACATGGGGCTCGATGCCGTCCAGTCGGCACGCTTTGTCATGGAACAAATGGAGGCTGAATACCCCCTGGGCTGCCTGCGCGACCACTCGGCCGACGCCCCCGCGCGCGCGCAGCCCGCGCCGGCCCCCTCCCCTACCACATATTTTGCCGGCCTTGGCGCCGAGGCGCCGGCGGCCCCCGACCCCGCCTTTGTCGAAAAACGGATGAAGTTCTCGGGCTACGGCGGACAGGGAATCCTGAGTCTGGGGATCGCCGTGGCCGAGGCGGGACGCTTCGCTGGACAGCACGCTTCGTGGTTCCCGAGCTACGGTCCCGAGCAGCGCGGCGGATCGGCCTCGTGCACCGTCGTGGTCAGCGGCACGCCGATCGGTTCACCCGACGCCTCCGCGCCCGACGTCCTTGTTTGCATGAACCGCCCCGCGTTTGAGCGCTTCGCGCCGACGGTCCGCCCCGGCGGGCTGCTGGTCTGCGACGAGCTGGCAGAGGTCGGCGCGGCCGAGGCGCCCCCGGGAGTCCGGCTGGCGGTCGTCCCGGCGACGGGCCTGGCGGAGAAGCTGGGCGTGCCGCGCGCCGCCAACACCGTGATGCTGGCGGCCCTCCACCACCTGAACGCCACGGGGCTGACCCGGGAGAACTTGCTGGCGGCGCTCGACGCGAGCTTCGCCAAGAAGCCGAAGTTGATCCCCGTGAACCGCCGCGTCTTCGACGAGGCATCCGCCTGGTGCGCCGCCCATCTCGGCGGCGCGCGCGCCTGACCGCCGCGCCGCGGCGAAGCCACCCCTGCAAGCAGAGAAAGGAGCGTCATGCCCACACCCGCCACCATCGGCAGCCGCCTCAGGTCGTTCCGCGAACGGCTGGGAATCTCGCCCGAAGACCTGTCCAGGCAGACCGGCTTCGACCCGGCGCTGATCGCGAGCGTCGAGCGCGACGAGGTCTACCCGTCGATCGGGACGCTGGCCCGCCTGTCGCGCGCGCTCGGGCAGCGACTGGGGACGTTCATGGACGACCAGTTCGCGCCCGACCCGCTGATCGTCCGCGCCGACGCCCGCCGGGGGACCCGCGCCACGCACAAGGCGTCGGCGGTTGCCGACGGCTTCAGCTACGCGCCGCTGAGCCGCGGCAAGACCGACCGCCACATGGACTCGTTCTACATCGAAATCGCCCCCGACGCCGAGGAACTCCTCTCGTCGCACGAGGGCGAGGAGTTCATCGTCGTTGTCTCGGGCGAGATCGAGCTGACCTACGGCGCCGCCAGGCACGTCCTCGCCCCCGGCGACTCGGCCCACTACAACTCGGTGGTCCACCATCTGGTGAAGGCGCACGGCGGCAAGCCGGCGGCGATCTACGCCGTGGTGTTCATCCCCTACTGAGGACCGCGATGGCACCTCCCCTCTTCTCGCTGAACGATCCCTTCGGCACGGCGCCGTCCGCGCCGCCCTTCCGCCAGTCGATCTCCACGGGCGTCCCCTGGAACAACCTCCCCGTCACCCGCGACTACACGCTGGGGCAACTGCTCGACCAATCGATCGTCCGCTGCGGCCCGCAGGACGCGCTGGTCTTCGCCGACCGCGACTTCCGTCTCACGTGGTACGAATTCGGCGGGCTCGTCGACCGCATGGCCTGCGGCCTGATGGCGCTCGGCGTCCAGCAGGGGGAGAAAATCGCGATCTGGGCGACGAACGTGCCGCACTGGATCCCGCTGATGTTCGCCGCCGCCAAGATCGGCGCGATCCTGCTGCCGCTCAACACGAGCTACCGCTCGACCGAGCTCGATTTCGCGCTCAAGCAGTCGGACACCGAAAACCTCTTCCTGATCAACGGTTTCCGCGACACCGACTACGTCTCGATCGTCTACGACCTGGTCCCGGAGCTGCGGGAGCAGCCGCGCGGCTTGCTGAAGGCGTCCAGGTACCCGTGCCTCAAGCGGGTGTTCTTCCTGGGTCCGGAGAAGCACCGCGGCATGTACGCGCTCAACGAACTGCTGGCGCTCGCCGCGCAGACCCCCTGGGAGGAGTACCTCTCGCGCCAGCGCGGGCTGTCGTGCCACGACGTCGTCAACATGCAGTACACCTCGGGCACGACGGGCTTCCCCAAAGGGGTGCAGCTCACCCACTTCAACATCGCCAACGACGGCTTCTGGATCGGCGCCTGCCAGAACCTCTCCTGCGTCGACCGCGTCTGCATCCCGGTGCCGCTGTTCCACTGCTTCGGCTGCGTGCTGGGGGTGATGGCCTGCATCAACCACGGCGCGACGATGGTGATGGTCGAGAAGTACGACCCGGTGACGGTGATGATGTCGCTGGAGAAGGAGCGGTGCACCGCCTGCTACGGCGTGCCGACCATGTACATCGCGATGCTCGACCACCCGCTGTTCGGGAAATTCGACTACGGCTCGCTGCGCACCGGCCTGATGTCGGGGTCGCCCTGCCCCGAAGTCCGGATGAAACAGGTCGTCGCCAGGATGAACATGACCGAGGTCTCCATCCCCTACGGCCTCACCGAGGCGGGGCCCGTCATGACGCAGACCCGCTATTTCGAGAGCGACCTCCGCCGCAAGTGCACGACGATTGGCCAGGCCCTCCCCGGCATCGAGGTCGCCATCATCGACCCGGAGAGCGGCGAGATCTGCGAGATCGGCAAGCCGGGCGAGATCTGCTGCCGCGGCTTCAACACCATGAAGGGCTACTACAAGATGCCCGAGCAGACCGCCGCCTGCATCGACGCCCGCGGCTGGCTGCACTCCGGCGACATCGGCCACATGGACGCCAACGGCTACTTCTACATCACGGGGCGCCTGAAGGACCTGATCATCCGCGGCGGCGAGAACATCTCGCCCAAGGAGGTCGAGGACTTCATCGGGCACATGGAGGGGGTGCAGGACGTTCAGCTCATCGGCGTGCCGAGCAAGAAATACGGCGAGCAGCCGGGCGCCTTCATCATCCGCAAACCGGGCGCCGAAATCCGCGAAGAGGACGTGACCGACTACTGCCGCAACAAGATCGCCTGGTTCAAGATCCCCAAGTACGTCCGCTTTGTCGACGCCTATCCGCAGACCGCCAGCGGCAAGATCCAGAAGTACCTCCTGCGAGAAGAGGCGGCGCGCCTGTGGCCCGACGCCTGAAGCGCGCCTGATTTTGCGTGTACGCTCCGGCGGATTTGTGTATGATCCTGCCTTGTCTTCTTTGTGTTGAAAGCGAAGCTGCGTGCTTGCATGGCATCGCCCGCCGCCCGCACATGGGAGCCGGCGGCGGCGATGGCAGGCAAGGGTTTTGCATTTGTTAAAACAGGCAAGGAGAAGAGTCGCATGAAGGACATCGCTGTCACGCACGTCAGGAATTTCGCGGTTTTGGGGCATTCGGGGAGCGGCAAGACCACCCTGACCGACGCCATCGCCTTCAAACTGGGGTTGAACGACCGCCTCGGGGCGGTGGCCAGCGGAAGCAGCGTCTCCGACTTCACCGATGAGGAGAAGCAGCGCAAAATCTCCGTTTTCGCCAGCTCGCTGGAGGCGACCCACACCACCGCGGACGGCGCCTACGGCCTCGTGCTCACCGACTGTCCGGGCTTCGCCGATTTCCACGGACAGGTGCTCAGTTCCATCCGCGCCGCCGACGCGGCGCTGATCACGGTCGACGCCGCCGCCGGCGTGCAGGTCGGCGCGCGGCGCGCCTGCGATGCCTGCGAGTCGGGCGGGCTGGCGGCGCGCGGCTTCGTCGTCACCGGCCTGGACAAGGAGAACGCCGATTTCGACAAAGCCCTCGCCTCGATCCAGGAAGCCTTCGGCGCCTCCTGCATCCCGGTCGTGGTGCCGGACGGCGCGGGCGGCGTGGTCGACATCCTGGGCGCGAAAGAACTCTCCGATGCGCATGCGGCCGTAAGAACGTCGATCATCGAGGCGGCGGCCGAAACCGACGAAACGCTGCTGGAGAAATACCTGGGCGGCGAGGAGCTGGCAGCCGGAGAGATCGCCGCCGGCTTGAGACGCGCCGTCGCCACGGGCGGGATGAGCCCGGTTTTCGCCGTGTCATCCATCAAGAGCGTCGGCATCGCCGAACTGCTGGACGGCGTGTGCCGCCTGTTCCCCGCGCCCGCCGAACACGCGGTCGCGGACAAGGAGGGCGCCGCCGTTGCGACCGATCCGGACGCGCCCTTCAGCGGCCTGGTGTGGCGCACCGTGGTCGACCCTTTCATGGGTTCGCTGAGCTATCTCCGCATTGTCTCCGGCACGATCACCCCGGGCATGGAGGTGCTGAACGCCTCGACCGGCGCCAAGGAGAAGATCGGCACCATCATCTCCAGCGTGGGCAAGAAGCAGGTCACGCTCGACAAGGCGGGACCGGGAAGCGTGGTGGCCCTGC
>CAYVKQ010000029.1:8954-11480 GCA_964451945.1 uncultured Lentisphaerales bacterium | reverse complement strand
CCTGCCCAAGCTCAAAGCGACGAAAACGGGGCAGAGCCTCTGCGCGCCGTCGATCACGCGCGTCTTTCCGCCGATCGCCTTCCCCTCGCCCGTCTACTACATGGCCATCCAGGCCAAGACCCAGGCCGACGAGGACAAGCTCGGCAGCGCCGTCCACCGTCTGTGCGAGCAGGATCCGACCCTCCACGTCGAGAAGAACCCCGAGACCAAGCAGATGGTGCTCCAGGGGCTGGGCGACGTCCACATCGACGTGGCGGTCAGCCTGATGAAATCGCAGTCGAACGTCACGGTCGAGCTCTCCGTGCCCAAGGTGCCCTACCGCGAAACGGTCACCGGCACGGGCGAGGGCCACTACAAGCACAAGAAGCAGAGCGGCGGCCGCGGCCAGTACGGCGAAGTCTATCTGCGCGTGAGCCCGAAGCGCGCCGACGAAGAGGAGTGGTTCATCGACGACATCGTCGGCGGCGCGATTCCCGGCAACTTCCTGCCGGCGATCCAGAAGGGCCTGGTGGATGCGATGCAGGCCGGCATCCTGGCGCACTGCCCCGTCCAGAACGTCAAGGTCAGCGTCTACGACGGCTCCTACCACGACGTCGATTCGTCCGAGGTCGCCTTCAAGATCGCGGGTTCGCGGGCGTTCCGCGATGCCATGACCAAGGCGCGCCCCGTGCTGCTGGAGCCGGTCATGTCGCTGACGATCACGATCCCCGAGGCCTTCCTGGGGGCGATCAACGGCGACCTCACCCACAAGCGCGGGCGGGTTCTCGGCCTCGACACCGTCAAGGGGATGCACGTGATCACGGCCGAGGCGCCGCTGGCCGAGATCTTCAAATACGCGGCCGAGCTGCGCTCGATGACCGCCGGCCAGGGATCGTTCGAGATGGCGTTCGTCCGCTACGATGTCGTCCCCTCCAACGTCGCGCAGAAGGTGATCGCCGAAGCGGCGAAACAGACGACCGCGGACGCGGACGAATAACGGCGGACGATGCACGGACGAAAGGAACCAACCATGTATCTCACAGGGTTTGCGGACGAGGCGGCCGCCGATCTGGCGGGGCAGATCCGGGCGACACAGGAACTCGGCTGGAAGTACATCGAATCGCGCAACATCGACGGCGTGAACATCCACGACCTCGACGACGCCGCGTTCGACCGCGCCTGCGGCCAGCTCCGGGACGCCGGCATCGCCATCAACTGTTTCGGCTCGGCGATCGCCAACTGGGGCAAGGACATCCGCAAGCCGATGGACGTCGACCTCGAACAGACGCAGCGGGCCATCGTCCGCATGAACCGCCTGGGGTGCAGGCTGATCCGCATCATGAGCTACGCCGTGATACCGGATACCCCCCCCGGGGAGCAGATGGCCGAGGAGCGTTTCCGCCGCGTCCGCGAGCTGACCCGCCGCTTTCTCGACGCCGGCATCCAGCCGGTGCACGAGAACTGCATGAACTACGGCGGAATGGGATGGGCCTTTACCCTCCGGCTGCTGGAAAACGTCCCGGGGCTGAAGCTGGTTTTCGACACCGGCAACCCGGTCTTCAGCGCCAACCGGATGCTGCCCGAGCCCTGTCCCGTGCAGTCCCCGTGGGAGTTCTACGCGCAGGTGCGCGACCATATCGCCTACGTCCACATCAAGGATGGCTACATGCTGGACGGCAAGGCCGTCTACACCTGGCCCGGGGAGGGGACGGGCGACGTGGTCTGCATCTGCCGCGACCTGCTGGCCAACGGCTACGACGGCGGCATCTCGATCGAGCCGCACATGGGCGCCGTCTTCCACGACCCCTCGGTGGTCACGGATGCCGACCGCCGCTTTGCCATGTATGTCGAGTACGGACGCCGCATGGAGCGCATCCTGGAGTCGGTCAAACCGCGGACGTGACGCGCGGCAATCGGTTGGCGACATGGGGTGCGGCCGTTGGGGAGCGAGGAGAAGCGGAAGCGGTTGCGCGCGGGCGCCAGCCAAGTGGGGCCGACGTTGCACGGCGGCCACAGCAGCCCCATCGCCGCCACACAGTGTCGGCGCTACCGCTGGCGCTTTCGCCGGTGCGCCAGCACGGGGTCTGCAAAACCGCCCCCCTTTCTCTCCCCCTCGCTCTGCACCGCGGCCCCCCCGTGCCACCAACCGATTACTGACGCGCGGCATCCCGCGCTTGTCCGGCGCCCGCCGATGTGGTATGGTTGCACCATGAACGGATTTACTGTGTCGAGTTTGGCTGCCGTTGCCGCCGCGCTGGTTCCGGTGGGCGTGTACGCCAAGGCGCGCGTTGCCGCCGAGGCGGAATCCGCCGCAACGGTCGCGGCTCCCATGGCGCTTGTCCGCAAAGACGCCGTTCCGGCAAACGCCAAATTCATCGCCGGCGCCTCTGGCGACGCTTATCTGGAGATCCCGCAAGGCGCGGGCAATCCCCCCCAGAACCCCGACGGGCAGGCGGTGCTGAAGATCGATGTGCCGGCCGATGGCGAGTACACGCTCTGGTGCCGCGTGTGGTGGGAGGACGAATGCGCCAACTCGTTCACGATCCG
>CAYVKQ010000029.1:312-8944 GCA_964451945.1 uncultured Lentisphaerales bacterium | reverse complement strand
TTCTCTTCGGCGAGAACGCCACCTATAAGACATGGCACTGGGTGCGCTACCCCGTAGCGCGAACCGCCAAGCCGATCCGCCTGGCAAAGGGGGCGCACACGGTCTCCTTCCTGAACCGCGAAGACGGCGTGCGTCTCGACCAGGTGGTGCTGAGCGCCGACAAGCGTTTTGTGCCGATCGAGCGCGAGCCGGTCGGAGTGAAGGAGAAATGAAACGACTCGCCGGCGCGTTTGAAACACTGGCGTGCGTCGGGATTGTTCTGGTGTTGGCGCTCGCGCCGACCCAGTGGAGTCTTTCCCCGGTGGGCGGGGTTAACATCTGTCTGGCCGACCTGCTCCTGCTCCCGGTGGCCGGCTGCTGGTTTCTGGGCGTGGCGCTGACCGGGCGCTGGCGCGATCTGCTGCGCCGCCCGGCGCGCGAAACCAGTCATGCAGGCATCGTCTGGCTCTGGACGCATGCGTTGTTCGCATTGGCGGCGCTGGTTTCGCTGCGCGTTGCCGCCGACCGCGGCGACGCCTTGAAGGAAGCGGTTCAGTTTCTTCTCTACTTCATCGCGGCCCCCCTCTTGTTCTACGATTTCATCGCCGGCGCTCCCCTCCCCTCCCGCAACCGGCGCATCCGCATCCTCCTGCTGGCGCTGCTGGCGCCGCTGGCCGTCCACCTGCCCCTCGCCGCCCTGCAATACCGGGATGCCGCCGGCGACATCCTGTCGGTGCGCGGTCTCTTCGACAACCGCAACGTGCTGGGGGGGTGGCTGGCGGTGGTGACCCCCGTGCTGTTCGGCCTGGCCGCCGGTCTGCGGCGGTGGTGGGTGTGGCTGCTGGCCGCCCTCGTCCTGGCCGCGGTGTTCGCCCTGACGCTTTCGGGGGCGGCCTACGCCGCCCTGGCGCTGGCGCTCCTGTTGCTCGCCGCGTACCGCGGCGCGCGCCTCTTCCTGCCGCTTGCCGCCGCGCTGGCGCTCTGGCAGGCCGCCGTCTTGCCGCGCCTGCCGCGGGAAAACGATGTCGCGCATTACCGCTCCGTCGCCCTCTACGACGACAGCGGCGCCCCGGAACGGCGCTACCCCGAGTGGCAGGCGGCGGCATCGCTGATCCTGACCCACCCGTTGACGGGCGTCGGCGCCGGCAACTACCAGCGTGAGATCGGCCGCTATTACGATGTGGTCCCCAACCCGACGGGGCCAGCCGAACCCGACATCCAAAACCTCTTTCTGGTGATCGCCGCGACGCTGGGACTCCCCGGCCTCTTCGCGCTCCTCGCCCTTCTGGGCCGGGGCGCGCTCGCGGCGGCGGGCGCCGCGGCGACCGACCCTGCGGCATGGCGGAAATGGACCGCCGCCGGGATCGTCGCCGGCATCGGCGCGTTCGCCGGCGCGGCGGTGTGGCACCCGCTGATCGTCCGCGGCATCGGCCTGTCGCTAGCCGCACTTTTGGCACTGGCCTACGCGCTCGCGGACACGAGCGCCGACCGCGCCACACATGCGTAGAGGAACTTCCGTGGGCGAAAACCAAGAACCAATCTTCGTCATCCCGCCGGAAAAGGGGCCGAACCGCCTGGCGCGGCTGTTTCTCCGCCTGACCCACAGCGGGATCGAGCGGGCGCTGGGCTTGCGCGAAATCGACCGCATCTACCGCAGCGCATGCAGTCTGAATCCCTCCAGGACGTTCGCCGACCGCGTGCTGGCGTCGGCCGGCGTCGCCTACACCTACTCCGAGAACGATCTGGCCGGCGTCCCCAAAACGGGTCCGGTGGTGGTGGTGGCCAACCACCCGTTCGGCGGTATCGAAGGGGTCGTGCTGCTGTCGCTGCTGAAGCGTGTGCGTCCGGATGTGCGCGTGATGGCGAACTACCTGCTGCGGGTGATCCCCGAGATGCGCGAGGACTTTATCTTTGTTGATCCGTTCGGCTCGTCGGGCTCGGCCAAGGCGAACCTCAAACCGATCAAGGAGTGCATGGCGTGGCTGAAACAGGCGGGACTGCTGGTTGTCTTTCCCGCCGGCGAGGTCTCCAGCTACGACCGCCGCGCCAACCGCGTGCGCGACAAGGCCTGGAGCGCCAGCATCGCGGCGATCATCCGCAAGACCGAGGCGACGGCCGTCCCCCTGTTCTTCGCCGGGCGCAACAGCACCGCCTTCAACGCGGCCGGCGTGCTGCACGCGCGTTTCCGGACCCTGCTGCTGGTCCGCGAACTGATCAACAAGCGGGGGCGGCGGCTGTTGGTGCGGATCGGTTCGCCGCTGCCGTGGAAGCATCTGGAAGCCGTGGCCATGGACGACGCGGTCCTGGTTAATTACCTCCGCTTCCGCTCGTACATCCTGGACGAACGGGCCACCCGCCGCCAGCGGCGCCTGTTTCTCGCGCACCCGCCCCCTTCCCTGCCGCCGGAGCCGATCATCCCGCCCGAACCAACCGAGTGGCAGATCAAGGAGATCGCCGCGCTGCCGCCCGAACAGAAACTGGTGGAGAGCGGTGACCTGACGGTCTACATCGCGCGCTCGGCGCAGATCCCCTCCATCCTGCACGAGATCGGCCGCCTGCGCGAGATCACCTTCCGCGCGGTGGGCGAAGGCACCGGCGACGAGATCGATCTCGACGATTTCGACTACTACTACAACCACGCCTTCATCTGGAACCGCGCGCGGCAGGAGGTCATCGGCAGCTACCGGCTGGGGCTGGCCGACGAGATCGTCCGCGAGCACGGCGTCCAGGGGCTGTACACGCACACCCTGTTCAAGTTCGACGAGCGGCTGATGGACCGCATCCAGCCGGCGATCGAGCTGGGGCGTTCGTTCATCCGTCCCGAGTACCAGAAGTCCTACATCGCGCTGTTCCTGCTGTGGAAGGGAATCTCCACGTTCATCGGCCAGAACCCGCGCTACCGCATCCTCTTCGGGCCGGTCAGCATTACCAACGAGTACCGCGAGGCGTCGCGCGGCATGATCCTCGCCTGCATGCGCCGCACCTGCATGGCGCAGGATCTCGGCGCCCTGGTCGCGCCGCGCATCCCGCCGAAACCGCCGCGCCGCGCCGAGTGGTGCATGCCGCAGTACGAGGCGTTCCTTTCCGATCTCGACCTGATGGCGACCTTTGTCGCCGAGATCGAACCCGACCACAAGGACATCCCCGTCCTGCTCCGCCAGTACCTCAAGCTCGGCGGAAAACTGCTCGCCTTCAACGTCGACCCCGAGTTCAGCTCCGTTGTCGACGGCCTGATCCTGGTGGACCTCTCGCAAGCCTCCCCAAAAACCTTGCGCCGCTACATGGGCAACGAAACGGCGGAGGCCTACCTCCGCTTCCACGGCATCGCCGAATCCCCCGCCGAGACGACGGCATGAGCCTGCTGGTCCTCGTTTCGCTGATCTGGGCCTTCTCCTTCGGCCTGATCGGCACCACGCTGCAGACGATCCATCCGGACGCGCTCACGTGGCTGCGCCTGGCGCTTGCCGCGGCGGTTTTCGCGCCGTTCGCCCGCCGCCTGCCGGCCGTCGCCGCCGGCCGTTTCGCATGGATCGGCGCCGTCCAGTTCGGCGCAATGTACATGGCGTACAATTGGTCGTTCCGGTTTCTCAGGGGTCACGAAGTCGCCCTGCTCACCGTCACCACACCGCTTTTCGTTACCGCCTTGAATGACTGGAATGGACGCGCCTTCTCCTGGCGCAACGCGCTCCTCGCCACGGCGGCCGTCGCTGGCGCAGTGATCGTGATCGCGGGCGGACACGACACCCGCGGCGCCCTTCCCCTGGCCGGAATCGCGCTGACCCAAGTCTCCAATCTCGCCTTCGCGGCCGGCCAGCTCGCCTACCGCCGCGCGTTCGCGGACCTGGCCGTCCGCCAGCCGCTCACCGACGCCGGCGTGTGTTTCTACGGCTATGCCGGCGCCGTCGCCGTGACGCTGCCCACCGCCCTGCGGCCCCTGGCGGGCGCGCTTCCCCACCTCGCCCGCGAACAGGCACTGGCCCTGCTCTACCTGGGCACGATCGCCTCCGGCCTCAGTTTCTTCCTCTGGAACCGCGGCGCGCGCTTCACCTCCGCCGGCGCGCTCGCCGTGATGAACAACCTCAAAATCCCGCTTGCGGTGGCCGTCTCGCTGCTGGTCTTCCGGGAACCAGCCGACCTCCGCTGGCTGCTGCCGGGCGGCGGACTTGTCCTTGCGGCCGCCGTCGCCGCCCACTACTGGGCGGCCAACCACGGCAACCGCCGCTGACGGCTGCGACTGCGGCGGGAGAAAAGGGCGCCAACCGCCTCCTTCTAGCCGAGTTCAAGCAGGTAGACCGCGGATCCGCCGTCTTCGAACGTCAGGACGAACGACCCGTCCGAAGCTTGCTTCAGTTCGTGCGGATCCATCGGGCAGCTGTCGGCGAGGGTGCGGACCCGGCAGGCCGCCGTTCCCGGGACGGTGATGTGGAACTGCACCGCTTCGGACTTGAAGCAGGAAATCAGCATTTTCACCTTTCCGTTTTCCGCTGTCCCCGCAAGCACATCGACGCAATCCGTTCCGCCGGATGCTGCAAGCCGGTTGACACACGCCGTCATTTCCGCGAAAAAGGCAAGCGCATGATAGACGGGATACGGCTTCAGCCGCTCGTCGAACAACCCCCAGTGTCCCAATGCCCACGAGTAGTAGTAAGCCACGGAAAGCGGTGTATCCAGAAAGCGGATCAGAGAGGAGACGCAGAAGGCGCCGCTGACGGTCCGGTAGAACTCCCCGCATCCGAAATGCCCGTCCGTTCCCCATTGCGCGGGACCATAGTGCCATTCGGACAAGTTGATTTCCGCCTTTGGGAACCCGTACTTCTTGAGCAGGACGTCCGCCTGCCGGATCCGCTCGGCGATCGCTTCCGGATCGCGGGAATAGCAGGTCACGCAGAGAAAATCGACCGGCAGCCTGTTTTTCGCGCACCCGGCGAGAAACCGCTCGATGATCGCGAGGCCGAAGCCGGTGTTCGGGCCTCCGATCTTCAGCGCGGGGAAGGCCTCCCGGAGCTTCCGCGACGCCGTCGCGTAGAGTTCAAGATACTGCTCGAAGCTGCCGGTGAACAGCTGGGGGTTCGTGTCCGGCTCTTCCCAGACGGAGACATGGCCGATCCCCAGCCGCATGCCGCCGCCCCAGCCTTCGTTGTAGTGGCGGATGATGTTGATGCAGATCCGCGCCCATTTTTCAGGATCGGACGGCGGATGGACGCGGAACTGCTCGGGCGAGTGCTCGATGGTCTCGCCGAGGCGGATTTCAATCTTCGCCCCGCATTCCACCGCCTGGCGGAAATAGCAGTCCGTCGGCTGGAAATCATAGTTGGCCGGATCGTTTTCATCCGCATGGAAGAGCGGGAAGATGCGGGAAACATCCACCAGCGCGAAACCGGAATTCTCGATGGCTGCGTCATGGTAGCGGACGCGGACCGGATTCAGCGCGCGGAAAAGCTCCTTCTCCCGCTCCAGACGGCCCTGGAAATAGATGCGGGGGGAATTGTTCATGCCCAGAATATTGCGGATGATCCCGGCTGTTTTCGTCTTGTCGGCGACAAGCGAGAGCTGTTTCACGTTCTTTTCCTTTGCGTTCGGAGGTCCCTGTGCCCCATCGTCTCCTGCGCGTGCCATGCCGCGCCCGGAACAAACAAGTGAACTATCGCAAATTCCGAGGCGTTTGTCTACCCGCCGGGATCGGCAATTCGCATTTTGCGGCGCATCGCGCTTGACACAAAGCCGAAAAATGTCAAACTGTTATGCGTCCATATCCGAGAAAGCGGATACGCGGAAAGCAGAAGGACGTGACCCGGCGTTCACACGTTCGCCACTTGCACGGGAAACGGCTCAGCCCATGGGAATTGTTGTCAATCACGAGGCGCGCAGACGCGACATTCTCGAAAAGTCGCTTCGCCTGTTCGCCGAACAGGGATACAACGACGTCACATTCCAGAAGATCGCCGACCGTTGTGGTATCGCCCGTACGACCCTCTACAAGTACTTCCGCCACAAACGGGAGATCTTCGACTATACGATCCGCCTCTCCACCGCCGAACTGGCGCAGACCTATGTCGAACTCACCAGCACGGCGCTGCCCGCGTGCGAGAAGATCAGAAACGTGCTGAACCATGTCCTGCTCGCCATTTTCCGCCACCGCCTGCTGCTGACGGTGATTCTCGACTATGTGCTGAGCGTGCAGCGGACCGGCCGCGCCATGCGCAAGCCGATCGAGCGTCACACCATCGGGCTGAAATCGCTTCTGCGCCATCTGCTCAAAGAGGGAATCGCCGCAGGCGAGATCCCTCCGGTTCCCATCGGCGTCGCCTGCAACCTCCTCTACGGCATCATGGAGTCGGCGATTCTGCGGATCACCATCAGTGAGAACGCCCGTCTGGACGAGATCAAGGCCATGATCGACAAAACGGTCGACGGGCTGCGTGTCCAACCGAAAACCGTCTGATGCCCGGAGAGCCCGCCATGCCCATCTATACCTACACCTGCCGCGCCTGCACCCACACCTTCGACCATCTGGCCCGTTCGCTGTCGGACCGGGCCAAGGCGTGTCCAAAATGCGGCGCGGCCGACCCACGGAAACAGCTCGCCGCCTTCGCCGCCGTCGCGGCAAAGCCGGCGCGCCCCGCCGCCTGCGGCGCCTGCGACGCGGCGCCACGTTGCCCGCACGTCTGCGGCAGCGGCTGTTGCCACTGAGCCTGAACGAAGCAGCGACCGGTGATCAGTGACCGATCATCGCCGGCACATCGCCCACGCCCGCCAGCACGACGTCGGGACCGTAGGCAAACGCGGACAGATCTTCGCGGCGGGTCACGCCGGAGAGCACGAGGATCGTTTCGATCCCCGATTCGATGCCGGCAATGATGTCTGTGTCCATGCGGTCGCCGATGATCACTGCCTCCTCGCGATGGCAGCCGAGCCGTTGCAGGCCGGTCCGCATCATCAAGGGGTTCGGTTTGCCCACGAAGTACGCTTTCCTGCCTGTCGCCAGTTCGATCGGCGCCAGGAGCGACCCGCAGGCCGGGATGACGCCCGACTCGTCGGGGCCGGTCAGATCCGGGTTGGTGCCGATCAAGCGGGCGCCGTTGCAGACGAGGCGCACCGCCTTCTTGATTGTCTCGTAGGTGTAGCTCGGCGTTTCGCCGACCACCACATAGTCGGGATTGACGTCGTTCATGGAGAAACCGGACTCATACAGCGCGTTGGTCAGCCCCGGCTGGCCGATCACATAGGCCGAGCCACCGGGCTTCTGGGACGCCAGGAACGACGCCGTCGCCATGGCGCTGGTATAGAAATGGGACTCCTCGACATCAATGCCGAGGCGGCGCAGTTTCTCGCGAAGTTCGCGGGGCGATCGTTCGCTGCTGTTGGTGAGGAACAAGAAACGGAGTTCTCGCGTTTGCAGCCACGAGACAAAGTCGGACGCCCCCGGCAACAGATGGTTGCCGTGGTAGATCACGCCGTCCATATCGCAGATCACGCCCCGTTTCCCTGAAAGGTCAATGTGCATCATCCGCCTCCTCCCGGACCGCCCGGTCGATGAAAAGGCCGCCCCGCCGGCCAGGCGCAAGGTCCCCCGTCCCATTGCCGGAAGCACCGCCTTCAAGCGTTCGCCTCCGTCCCCGCGACTCCGACCAGAACGGCATCGCCTGCCGTTCCACACTCCTGATTGCAAAAAAGCGCGCACCGCAGCGAACGGCGCGCGCAGGTTGGCGGCATTCCCGCCTGACGATTCGTCCGCGGCCTCAGTCGCGCGTCTTGTTCTTGGCCTCGTTGACGCGCATCTTGCGTCCCATGACATCCTTGTCATGAAGCGCCTGGATCGCCGCTTCGGCCTCGGAACGGACCGGCATCTCGACGAAGCCGAACCCTTTCGATTTCTTGTTGTAGCGGTTCTCGATGATGCGCGCCGACTTGACCGTGCCGTACTTCTCGAATTCGCGCCGCAGCTGGTCTTCGGTCATGTCGTAGCTCAGGTTCCCCACGTAGATCTCGACAAAGGCCCCGCCGCCGCCGCCACCCCGGCTCTCGCTCCTCCGCCCCCGTCCGCCGCGGCGTTTGCCGCGCCGCGCCGCGCGCTTGAGCAGGACGAGAACCAGCACCGCAATCACGGCCAGCGCCGACCACATCACGGCGGGCTGTGCCAGAAAATCGACCACTGGACTCCTCAGTGCCTCACAATGCTGGCACACGCCTCCTGTGTGGGCTTCGTGCCCATCCATCACCACTGACTCACTCAATCGAACCTCCTCACCTGGGGCTCCCCGCCCCTGCTTCCACAACACAAAACCGGTTGCGCAACCGGACACGCGCACTGCAACACAAGCCGCTCACAAAGGGGCGCCCGGCCTGCGGGGCGGGCCTGCAGAACGGGCCGGCCCGCCGTCTCCGCATCAGCGCGACTCCAGAAAACCCTCCAGTTTGCGCAACCGAGTGGGGTGACGCAGCTTGCGCAAGGCTTTCGCTTCGATCTGCCGGATGCGCTCGCGCGTCACATTGAACTGTTTGCCCACCTCTTCCAGCGTCCGCGAATAGCCGTCCGTCAATCCGAAACGGAAATCCAGAACCTGCTTTTCACGGTCGGCGAGCGTGGTCAGCACCTCCTGAAGGCGTTCCTTCAGCATGCTGTAGGCGGTCATCTCGGAGGGATTTTCCGCCG